>CAMCIX010000190.1 GCA_945875045.1 uncultured Clostridia bacterium
AAAAACAGTGATAAATGATATTTCAAAATGATATGAATGGCTGAAAACCGCCATTTGAGCTATAAATACGGCGCCTATAGCTACAATTGTCGCCACAAAAATCCTAAAAAACTCGGTAAGACGCGAAAAACGCCATAGAACGCTGTAAATCTTAAAGACATAGTTTGAAAAAACAAGCAAGGCAGGCCATACCAAAACAGTAAAATAAAATAAATCCTTACCGTTTGTAAAAAGCCCTTCGCCGACTATTTTAAGCGCCAAAAGAAAAGAAACATCCGCCGCAAGAAGATCGAACAAAACCGAGGAAAAGAAAAGAAAATAGCGGTTTTTCATTAATCCTACTCCCTTATTTTAAAAATCCGCTTATTATTTAAAGCAAAGCTATACCTAAGCTCTTGCACTTTTGTACTTCCTTTTCAGGCCAGATAGAAACCTGTACCTCGCCGATATGAGCTTTTTGTAAGAGGAGCATACAAAGTCTTGACTGCCCTATTCCGCCGCCTACCGTAAGCGGTAGCGCACCCGATAAAAGGAGCTTGTGGAAGTCGAAATTCAGTCTGTCCTCGGCGTTTTCGGCTTTAAGCTGAGAAAGAAGGCTGTCGCGGTCAACGCGTATTCCCATAGAGGAAATTTCAAACCCGCTTTCAAGCACGCGGTTATATACAATAATATCGCCGTTTAAGGACCAGTCGTCGTAATCAGGAGCTCTGCCGTCGTGCTTTTCACCGCTTTTAAGTCTGCCGCCAATCTGCATTACAAAAACCGCGCCGTACTCCTTTGCGGCGGCGTTTTCACGCTCCTTTGGAGTAAGCTAGGGGTATTTTTCCTCAAGCTCGTATGTAGTTACAAAGCTTATTTTATCAGGAAGATAGCAGTCAAGCACGGGGTACTTTGCCTCTACGGCGCGCGCTGTGCGAAGAATCGCGCCGTAAATGCTCCTTACCGTCGCCCTTAAATAATTCTCGGTACGGTCCTCGGCGGAAATCACCTTTTCCCAATCCCATTGGTCAACGTATATGGAATGAATATTGTCACATTCCTCGTCACGACGAATGGCGTTCATATCGGTATAAAGCCCTGTGTGAAGTGGAAAGCCGTAGCGCATAAGCGCCATTCTTTTCCACTTTGCAAGGCTGTGAACAACCTCGGCTATCTCCCCTGTTTCCTTAATATCAAACTGCACGGGACGTTCAACGCCGTTTAAATCGTCGTTAATTCCACTTCCCTTCTTTACGAAAAGGGGTGCTGAAACCCTTGATAAATCAAGCGAGTCGCAAAGCTCCGAGGAAAACTTATCCTTAACAAGCGCAATAGCGCTTTGGGTGTCAAATTCATTAAGCTTAGAACTATATTTTTCCATTTTAAGCCTACCTCTCTTAATTACGAAATACTTCCGACCGTGCGCGGATAGAGTATAACGTCACGGATATTAGATACGCCCGTAACATACATAATTATACGCTCAAGACCTAAGCCGAAGCCGCTGTGGGGCACCGAGCCGAAACGTCGAAGCGCAATATAATGCTCATACTCGTCAAGGGACATTCCGCGTACCTTCATAGCTTCAAGCAGCTTATCAAGGTCTGCCTCCCTCTCGCTGCAGCCGATAATTTCACCCACACCGGGTACTAAAAGGTCGGTTGCGGCAACGGTTTTGCCGTCGGGATTCTGCTTCATATAGAAAGACTTAATCTCTTTGGGATAATCGGTAAGGAAGACGGGCTTTTTGCATATTTCCTCGGAAATATAGCGTTCATGCTCGGTCATAAGGTCACAGCCCCACTCGACGGGGTACTGGAACTCTACACCCGAGCTTTTAAGCCTTTCAACCGCCTCGGTATAGGTCATAACCGCAAAATCGTGACCCGCCACGGTTTCAAGCTTTTCTATAAGTCCCTTTTCAAAATGCTTATCGAAGAATTTAAGTTCCTCGGGGCATTTTTCAAGTACTGCGTTTATAATGTGTTTTATAAGCGCCTCGGCGATTTCGATTATATCGGGCAGCTCCGCAAAGGCAACCTCGGGTTCAACGTGCCAGAACTCGGCAACGTGGCGGGGGGTGTTGCTCTTCTCGGCGCGGAAGGACGGGCCGAAGGTGTAAATCTTGCCCATAGCCATTGCCGCGACCTCGCCCTCAAGCTGTCCCGAAACGCTTAATGCCGCCTTTTTGCCGAAAAAGTCGTCGGAGTAGTATTCTTCCTCATTTTTATACTTATCGCTGTAACCGATAGTTGTTACCTTAAACATCTCCCCCGCGCCCTCGCAGTCGCTGGCGGTGATAAGCGGGGTGTGAATATAAGCAAAGTGACGCGCCTGAAAGAACTCGTGAATAGAGGCGGAAACAACCGAGCGCACCCTTAATACCGCGTTAAAGGTGTTGGTTCTGACCCTCAAATGCGGGATTGTGCGGAGGTATTCAAGTGTATGGCGCTTTTTCTGCAGCGGATAATCAGGCGGACACTCGCCCAAAACAGATATTTCCTCGGCGTTAATCTCAACAGAATCGGCTGCAACGGCGGAATTTACGACCGTACCTACGACCTTAAGCGAGGTACCCAGCTTCATAAAGTCCGAAATATCCGAAAAATCAGCCTTATTTATAACAATCTGCATATGCTTAAGGCTTGTGCCGTCGTTGAGCTCGATAAACGCCATATTTTTAGAATCGCGCGAGGTTCTAACCCAGCCGCAGACCGTGGCTTTCGTGCCGATAAAGTCCTTGTTTTCAAAAATTTCAATAATGTCGGTATGCTTCATAACAACACTCTCCAAAAATAAAAATAGCGTCTATTGTACCTAAAACATTAGGACGAATAGACGCTATCCGCGGTGCCACCTAATTTACCTTAAAAAGGTCACTTTAAAGCCGTAAAAGGGCTCGATTTAACGCATCGGTACGGCGCACCTACTGACCTTAATCGGCGTTCGGCTTGCGGCTCGGGAGTGTTATTCATATTATCGGACAGCCCTGCTCGCACCAACCGCAGGCTCTCTTTATGCCCATAATAATACTACTTCTCTCCGTCAATGCCTTTAACGAATAAATTATAACACTATTATAATCTATTGTCAATCAAAAAATAACCCAGGACGGGGGACGTTTCTCTGTCCTGATTAGAGTTATTTTAAGCACTTTTCCACGAATCCTTTTGTTTGACCGCACAACCTTGAAATTTGGCGAATTGAAACGCAGTTTGCGTGAAATTTTTTATATACTTTTCTTTCAAATCGGTCGGCAATATTTCGAATTCTGAAATGTTATTACACTTTGAATATTTCATTATAATCTTTTTGGATTGCTCGTCTGTCACCCTGATTGCCGGTTTTTCTTCAATATCTAAACATTGGTCAAAAGCTTTATCGTTATTAAATTTGATAAATTCATCTCTGTCGATTATGCCGAAAACAAAATCGCAATCAACAATGGTTTTATTTTTGAAATATTCATTATAACTGCTAAAAGTATAATCCTGCGGATTTTTACAAATTCCTGATTTGACGGGATTTTGATGTATATACCTTATCACCGTTAAAAAGTATTCATCTTTTTCCACCGGCTCGCTCTTGAATCGATCCTGAAACAAATGACCTACTCGCTGATACTTAATATTATACCAGTATACAAATCGAGTAGCAATCCTTTTCATTATCTGCTCTATTGGTTCTTTAACCTCTTTAAGCAATAAATGAATATGATTACCCATAAGGCAATATGCAAAAATCTCGAACTCGCTTATTGCCTTACTGTCTTTTAGTATTTCTAAAAATTTTTCGTAATCTTCGCTATCCACAAAAATTTGCTGACCGTTAATTCCTCGGAGCATTATGTGGTATATTCCTGTTTGACTCTTTTTTCTTGCTTGTCTGGGCATACTTTATCACCGAAGAAATTATATCATAAATCTATCAATTTGTCAAGACATAGAACCGTCCCCTGTCCTACGGGGTAGCAAAAAAAAAAAAATAAATAAAATAGTCAAA
>CAMCIX010000191.1 GCA_945875045.1 uncultured Clostridia bacterium
GTGCAGGGGGTTAAATTCCGCTATTATTCCCGTTACAGACAAATTCTCACTTCTTTTCAAAAAAAACTTGAAAAACCGCTTGATATAAAGTACAATAATTATATTATATATTAATTAAGGAACATTTTTCAATAAAAAATTTAGTTTCTTTAATTATTATTTCGGAGGAAGTTAAGATGAAGATTTTTGTTGTAAACGCAGGAAGCTCGTCGCTCAAGTATCAGCTTATAGATATGGAGAACGAGCAGGTATTGGCAAAGGGTCTTTGCGAACGCATCGGTGTAAGCGGCGCTATCTCCCACAAGGCGGCGGACGGCCGCACCTATTCGGCGGAAACTCCTATGCCGACCCACAGCGAGGCATTTGAGGCGGTAGTTTACGCCCTTACAAAGAGAGAAGCTAAGGTTATCGATTCGTTCGACGAAATTTCGGCTATCGGTCACCGCATAGTACAGGGCGGCAGTATTTTCCCCGAATCCTGCCTTATCACCCCAGATGTGCTTCAAAAAATCGAGGAGTTAGGCGCTTTGGCTCCCCTCCACAATCCCGCCCACGTGCTTGCAATCCGCGCCTGCATTAAAACCTTCGGCGAAAAAATCCCGCAGGTCGCCGTGTTTGACACCTCCTTTCACCAGACTATGCCCGCAAAGGCTTATATGTATCCCCTACCCTATGAATATTACGAGAAATACGGCGTTCGCAGATACGGCGCTCACGGCACCTCACACCGCTTCGTAAGCGACCGAGTAGCCGCCCTTGAAAATAAGGACAAGAAGGATATTAAGATTATCACCTGCCACTTGGGCAACGGCTGTTCGATTACCGCTATTAAGGACGGCGTCTGCGTTGACACCTCAATGGGCTTTACCCCGCTTGACGGCTTTATGATGGGCACCCGCTCGGGAACCGTTGATCCCTCAGCACTTACATATATCGCCGAGAAAGAGAATCTTTCCCCTGCCGACGTAAACCGCATCTGCAACAAGGAGTCGGGTATGCTCGGTATTTCGGGCGTATCGAACGACAACCGCGACATTGCCGCCGCCGCCGAATCCGGCAACAAGCGCGCACAGCTTGCGGTTGATATGCAGAGATATGAAATACTTAAGTTTGTAGGCTCCTATATCGCCGCGATGAACGGAATTGACGCTATAGCCTTTACCGGCGGTATCGGCGAGAACGACCCCGGTCTTCGCAAATACGTCTGCGAGAATTTGCAGTTCGTCGGCGTTAAGCTCGACGAGGAGAAAAACCTGCTTCGCGGCAAGGAGGTTAAAATCTCCGCCGACGACAGCCGCGTTAACGTATACGTTATACCCACCAATGAGGAGCTTGCTATTGCAAGAGACACCTTAGCGATAATTTCAAAATAATTTTTACGGAGGATTACCTATGACCCTTACCGATATTAAGAGCAAAATCGAAAACGGCGGCTTTGATAATAGCTTTTCTATGCTTTACGGCTGTTCAAAGTCGGCGCGCGAGCGCTATTTAAAGGCTTGCGACAGCTTTAAGGAGCTTTACAAGGAGGAGGACGGAATACGTCTTTTCTCCGCCCCCGGAAGAACCGAGATAGGCGGCAATCACACCGACCACCAGCACGGCTGTGTTTTGGCGGGCGGCGTAAATCTTGACGTTATCGCCGTTGTCGCTCCGAACGGAGATAACAAAATCCGTATCAAGTCCGAAGGCTACGATATGGACGTTATCGATATTGACGATACCGAAATTAACCCCGCCGAAAGCGGCAGAGCCTCGGCGCTTATACGCGGAGTATGCGCCCGCTTTAAGGAACTCGGCGCCCCGGTTTCCGGCTTTAACGCCTACACCACCTCCAACGTATTAAAGGGCTCGGGACTTTCCTCCTCTGCGGCGTTTGAGGTGCTTATCGGCACTATTATAAACGGTATGTTCTTTGATAACAAGGCGGACGAAATCACGGTCGCCAAAATCGGTCAGTACGCCGAGCGCGAGTATTTCGGCAAGCCCTGCGGTCTCCTTGACCAGATGGCAAGCTCCTTGGGCGGCTTTACCTACGCCGATTTCCACAATCCCGAAAACCCGATTACCGAGAAAATCAACCTTGATATTCACTCCTTCGGCTACACCCTTTGCGTTGTGGACACAGGCGGCAACCACGCCGATTTAACACAGGATTACGCCGATATTACTATCGAGTGCAAAAAGCTCAGCAACGCGTTAGGGGTAGATTTCCTGCGCGACGCGGACGAGGATAAATTTTATTCCTCTCTCGCTTCTCTCCGCAAGGAGTGCGGCGACCGTGCGATTCTTAGAGGCTTCCACTTCTTTAACGAACAAAGAAGAGTAGAGGGTCAAAAAGCCGCCCTTAAAGCGGGTGATTTTGAGGGATTCTTAAAGCTTGTCAACGAGTCGGGCGAGTCCTCCTACGATTATTTGCAGAACCTCTACTCCAACTCCAATGTTGCCGAGCAGGGTCTGCCTTTAGCGCTGGCGCTTACAAAGCAGTTCTTAAACGGAAAGGGCGCTTGCAGGGTTCACGGCGGCGGCTTTGCGGGAACAATCCAGTGTTACATTCCGACAGAACAGCTTGACAGCTACAAGGAAATGATAGAAAAGGTCTTCGGCGAGGGCTCCTGCTGTGTGCTTAACATCCGTCCCGTAGGCGGCTACGAAATTAAATAATCTTAAAACAATAAGCAGAGGTGCGGCATAATGTCGCACCTCTGTTGTATTTAAGAGCTTTCCGATTTAATTATTTCTTTTTATATCCGCACTTCGGACATACGCCGTTTTCGTTAAGGGCTATTCCGCATAACGGACAGCGGTCTACGGTTTTCTCGGGCTTGTATTCCTGTGTCGCCGCGTTAACGCCGCTTGTAAAGGTAAGCTTTGCGATATTCAGCTTATCCTTTAAGAGGTCGTAAACTATCTTAATCATTCCCTCAACGGTCATTGTTTCCTTTGTGACTACCAGACGGCAATCGGGGTAAGCCGTGGCAAGCTCGGTTTTAAAGGCGGGACCCTTCATCTTATTTGTCGGAGCGCCGTCCTTAATTCCCTGATCCTCATAAACCTTCAGAATAGCGGGGAGCAACGGGTCGTCTTCTCTTAGTACCAGCGCGTGATCGAAATTTTTCAAAACCTCCCACGCGGTTTTTTGAATTTCATTGCAGGGGAAAACCATATTTACCCCGGGCTCGACCGCGTCCTCAACCTCAATGGTCAAAACGCCTGTGTGTCCGTGCAGATACTGCGCCTCTCCCTTAAAACCGTAAAAGCGGTGTGCGTACTGTAAATCCAATTTAGCAATACTTCTCATAATAATCCTCCTCATATATTTTTTATTTGAAAACGCTCGTTTCCGCGCTTTTTCCTAAGATATATCAGTCTTTCGGCTTCTCTTTACATTCGGGGCATATCCCGCGAAAAATAATATCGTAGCCTGTAAAATCGAAGCCGCGGGAATCCCTTATATTGTTTTCAAGACCCGAAATATAGTCCATATCCACATCGAAGAGCCTGCCGCATTTTTCGCACTTTACGTGACAGTGATTGTGAACGCGGTGGTCGAAACGGTCAGGACCCCCCGGAATCTCCAGCCTGCGTATTTCCCCCATTTCAGAGAGCAGCTTAAGATTGCGGTATACGGTCGCTCGGCTGATATTCGGGTGTTCGCTGATAATTGCTTCATATATTTCATCCGCCGTGGCGTGATTTTGCAATTTATTCACCGTCTCCAAAACCAGGGCGCGCTGAATTGTATTTCGCTTTACCATTTTCCTAAATCTCCGAAGTTTTTCTTAATGATATTATATACTAATAAAGATTAAATGTCAATAAAAAAATTAATTTTTTAATTAGAGCATTGTAGCGTTACAATGTTTTTTGAAAACCTTAAATTAAACGCTTGAAAATAAACAAGGAATGTGGTATAATACAAAATCATGCGGA
>CAMCIX010000192.1 GCA_945875045.1 uncultured Clostridia bacterium
CACACTGCATATCGTCGGCAGCGTCAGATGTGTATAAGAGACAGGTATATATTGTATGTTTTAACCATACAACATCCGTAAATCACACCGCCGCCGCGCATTTATCAATTATGATAAAGCTTTTTGGTCTGGTATTTTGGCTCGCAGGTCATATTAACGCCCAATTTTCTGAACACCTGCTCGTCTACACGGGAAAGGATAACGCTTGAATGTGCCTCAAGACCCTTTAAGCTTTTCACCTGCTCAAGTGCTTTTTTGGCAATTTCGCTTGTTACCGCGCAGATTGAAAGGGCTAACAAAACCTCGTCTGTATGAAGCCGCGGATTACGGTTTCCCATTATTTCGGTTTTAAGCCTGCCGATAGGCTCAATAACCGTAGGAGAAATAAGGTCTACTTCATCAGGTATTCCCGCAAGCTCCTTAAGCGCATTTAAAAGCATCGCCGAGGAGGGTCCTAAAAGGCTTGAGGTTTTTCCCGTTATAATTTTTCCGTCCGCCAGCTCGAGCGCCGTCGCGGGAGCCGAGGTCTCCTCCGCCTTTGCAAGCGCCGCTAAAACCACGGGGCGGTCTTCAACCCTTACACCCGTCTGATTCATTAAAAGCTCAAGCTTCATAACCTCGTTCTGCTCGGAAAGACCCTGTCTTACGCTTACAAGCGCGGCATAATAACGCCGTATTATCTCCTGCTTTGCCGCGTCGCAGACAGCCTTGTCGTCCGAAATAGCAAAGCCCGCCATATTAACCCCCATATCGGTGGGACTCTTATAGGGCGACTCCCCCAAAATCGCCTTTAGCATTGCGTCAAGCACGGGGAAAATCTCAATATCCCTGTTGTAATTAACGGTTGTTTTGCCGTACGCCTCAAGGTGGAAGGGGTCTATCATATTTACGTCGTTAAGGTCGGCGGTCGCCGCCTCGTAGGCAACGTTTACGGGGTGCTTAAGCGGAATATTCCAAATCGGGAAGGTTTCAAACTTCGCGTAGCCCGCCTTTATCCCGCGTTTATTTTCGTGGTAGAGCTGAGAAAGGCAGGTAGCCATTTTTCCGCTCCCCGGTCCCGGCGCGGTTACAACCACAAGCTTTCGCTCGGTCTCGATATAATCGTTTTTACCGAAGCCCTCATCGCTTATAATACGGTTGATGTTATACGGATATTCCTCTATCGGGTAGTGACGGTAAACCTTTATACCAAGCTTTTTAAGCCGATTTTCAAAGGCATTTGCCGACGGCTGACCCGTATACCTTGTTATTACCACGCTTCCAACGTAAAGCCCTATCTCGCGAAACGCGTCTATAAGCCTTAATGTATCAAGGTCATAGGTAATTCCGAGGTCGCCGCGCCGCTTATTTTTCTCAATCGCGTCTGCGTTAATAACTATCACTATCTCCGCGTCGTCCTTAAGCTGTAAAAGCATTTTCACCTTTGCGTCAGGCTCAAAGCCGGGAAGCACCCTCGCCGCGTGATAGTCGTCGAACAGCTTACCGCCGAACTCCAAATAGAGCTTTCCGCCGAACATAGCTATTCTGTCGCGTATGTTTCCCGACTGAAGCTCAATGTATTTCTCATTGTCAAACCCGATTTTTTTCATTTCTGCATCTCCGTTTTTTTGATTCCTTTATTCCAAAGCTCCGCCTTTTCGCAAAATTCGTCGGCGGTAAGCATATTGTTTAACACATCAAGCATTGCCGATGATGAAAGCGACTCGGGAAGTCCCAAAAACCTCAAAAAGTCTTTGCGCTTTAAGCTGCTGTCCTCCCGTCCCGAAAGACCTAAAACAAACATATCCGTTTTGGTTATTTTCCGCCCGTTCTCCTTCTTGACCGAAAAAACGCCGCTTCTTTTAAGAGCTTCCTCAATTATTTCGGGGCTCATTCCCTCGACCCCGATAAGTCCCGATTTTGACGGCTTCGCCTTTCGTCTTTCCTTGCCGCGAAGCTCGGGCACATATACGTTTATAATCTCGCAGTCCGAAATTATTTTTTTAAGATACGAGCGTATCACCGCTCCCGCAGAATCGGAATCGGTCATAATTATTACGCCGTTTTTGCGAGCCAATTGCCTTATTAAATCGCATTTTTCGCGATTTTTAAAAACACGGAAGCCATCGGTCGTTATTATCAGCGCGTCGACAACGTTTTCAAGGGCGATTTTATCGTACTTCCCCTCGACAATAACAGGTCTGTCAAGCCTTATCAACCGCCTCACCCTTTGCGATAATATAAATAAGCCTTATAACAAGCTGTTCCAGTATAATCCGTTCGCTCGCACCGAAGGATTTCAACTGCCTGTCGGCGTCAAGCAATGCAGAAAAGCTAAGACTTAGCCTTTTAAAATCGAACAGTCTCAAATTTTGAGCCGCCCTGTCTATTAAAAACTCCCTGCCCTTATAACCGAAAAGCTCGGAAAGCTCCTTTTTATCCGCCCCGCTCTTTTTTAAAGCGTAAAGCCTATACATATCTACATATGGCGAGGAGACCGCGTATAATATCATCATCGGCTCAAACCGCATAAAAAACAGCTCGTCCAGAGTTTTTAGCGCCTCGCCCGACTGCCGCGCGAAAATTTGCTTTGAAAGATTGTAAACCGACGCCTCGGGCGTTTTGGTGCAGACATAATCCACAGTCGCTTTGGTTATCTCCCCTTTCGGAAGATAAGAGCACAGCTTTTCAAGCTCGTTTACAAGGGTGTTAATATCCTCCCCCGCGCTTTCGACCAGATAACGCGCCGCCGCGGACTCCATTTTACAGCCCCGCTTTGCCGCGCCGTCGGTCAGCATTTTAACAAGCTCAGGCGCACGCCTGTGATTAAGCCCGACCGCCGCACCGCCGCATTTTTCCGCGGCGGAAACAAGCTTTTTAAATTTAGAGCTCTTTTTAGGGTCGATTTCCAAGCTGTCAAACCATATTATTAAGAGAGAGGTATCGATTCCCTCCCCCGCAAGGCTTAAAAGCTTGTCGAAATCCGATTTTGAACAACGCTCAAAATCGTAATCGCAGAGTATAACGCATTTTTTATCCGCCATCATCGGCAGCTGGGAGACCGCGTCGTACACCTCCTGCAGGTCGCAGTCCGCGCCGAAACGGTGATAATTGAAAACGTCGTCCTTATCCGCAGTCATTTTCGCAAGCTTTTCAACATACATTTTCTTCAAATAGCCGTCGTCGCCTAATATTATATAAATCGGGGCAAGACTTTCGGATTTTATACGCGCCTTAAACGCGTCCTCGTTAATCACCGCCATATAAGTCTTCCCCCGCCCTCACTGATAATCTTTTCGCGCATTATTTTTAATTTTAACATATCTTGTTTTCTTTTACAAGCAAATAAAATGAATATTACCGAAAAAAGCAAAAAAATCGCGAAAACAAAGGCGTATTTTCCAAGTCTCATAACAGAAAACGGTAAAGAGCCGAGCAGGTTTATTATAAATTCGGTATATTTTGCGGAAAGCTCCGCCGCCGTAAAGAGAATTTGAGATACAAACGGAAGGACGGGATAGGCAGCTAATCCAACCGCAGAAAAAGAGATAGCCAAGGTCACCGCATAAGAAATCAGCATATTAGAGGCAACCGAAACCGTGGATATATAACCGAACACATAGGCTGTCACGGGAAGCGTGAACAAAAGCGCGCTTAAGGTAACCACAGCCGAGGAAGCGATGCACTTAAGCAAACTGTTCCCGTTTCCGTCTTTCTTTATATAATCTGTTATGGGCAGTGCGACAGCCGTAATTCCGAGGGTGGAAAGCGCCGAAAGCTGAAAAGAAATGCTGAAAATTGCAAACGGCTCAGCAATTAATATTAAGCTCACCGCGCCTCCCAAGGTGTTTTCCGGCGTGTTATCGCGTTTCAATACAATACTAACGGCATACAATATATACTGTCTCTTATACACATCTCCGAGCCCACGAGACCTCTCTACATC
>CAMCIX010000193.1 GCA_945875045.1 uncultured Clostridia bacterium
TTGTAATCGTGGACGGTATGGAGGATAAGGACATATCTAAGCTTAGGGGTAAGCTCGAAAAAATCGACAATGTAGACAGCGTTATCTGGTACGACAGTCTTATGGATATTTCGGTTCCTAAAGAGGTTTTACCCGACGAGATATACAACGCCTTTAACTCGGGAGATTCCACGGTTATGGCGGTATTCTTTAAGACCTCAACCTCGGCGGACGAAACCATGCAGGCGATAAAGGAGATAAGAAAAACCACGGGCAAGTCCTGCTTTGTAACGGGTATGTCTGCGGTGGTGACCGACCTTAAAGACCTGTGCGAACACGAAGAGCCGATTTATGTAGGGCTTGCGGTGCTTTTGTGCTGTGCTGCGATGATGCTCTTTATGGATAACTGGATTGTTCCTTTTATTTTCCTTTTAAGCATCGGCTCGGCTATTCTTTTAAACCTCGGCACTAACTACTTTTTGGGCGAGATTTCCTATATCACAAAGGCGCTTGCGGCGGTGCTTCAGCTTGCGGTCACTATGGACTATTCAATATTCCTGTGGCACAGCTACGAGGAGCAAAAAGCGCGCTATTCGGGTGACAAACAGCGGGCTATGGCGCACGCGATAAAGGCGACTATGAGCTCGGTTTTCGGAAGCTCCGTTACTACAATAGCCGGCTTTATCGCCCTCTGCTTTATGAGCTATACTTTAGGGCTTGACTTAGGCGTTGTAATGGCTAAGGGTGTGCTTTTAGGTCTTATAGGCTGTATAACAACCTTGCCCGCGCTGATACTTGTTTTCGATAAGCTGCTTGAAAAAACAATGCACAAGCCGCTTATGCCGCCGCTTAACGCTCTTACAGGCTTTGTCGTAAAGCGTTCGTGGATATTTATTCTTGTCTTTGCTCTGCTCGTTGTTCCCGCCTCTGTTTGCTACAACAGGGCGAACAAGGAGGTGTATTACGATATGACGCAGTCTATCCCCGACGATATGGAATGTGCCATAGCAAATTCAAAGCTAAAGGACGAATTTGCGGTCGGCTCAACACATATGCTCCTTGTCTCGGCTGATACGGACGGCAAGAGCATACGAAATATGATGTCCGAAATGGAGAGGACCGACGGCGTAAAGTATGTTTTAGGGGTTGAGTCGGTTGTCGGCAGTCTGATACCCGAGGAAGTAATACCCGACTCTGTGAAAAATATACTGCAAAGCGAAAATTGGAAGCTGTATATCATCAATTCGGAATATACGACGGCAAGCGATGAGGTAAACGCTCAAATATCAGAGCTTAATAAAATACTCAAGAAATATGACGAGTCAGGTATGCTTATCGGCGAAGCGCCCTGCACTAAGGATATGATTGATATTACAAATCACGATTTTCAGGTTGTAAACGCCATATCTATAGCGGCTATATTTATTATAATTGCCATAGTTTTAAAGAGCGTATCCCTGCCGATAATTTTGGTCGCGGTAATAGAGCTTGCAATCTTTATAAACTTAGGAATACCGCATCTTACAGGCACTTCGATGCCCTTTATCGCGCCTATATGCATAAGCACTATTCAGTTAGGCTCTACCGTCGATTACGCGATTCTTATGACCACACGCTATAAGAGAGAGCGTTCACGCGGCGGGGATAAGCGTTCGTCTGTAGCAACGGCGCTTAAAACCTCGATACCGTCTATTACGGTAAGCGCGTTAGGATTTTTCGCGGCAACCTTCGGAGTGGCGGTTTATTCCGATGTTGATTTAATAAGCTCGCTGTGCAACCTTATGGCAAGGGGAGCTATTATAAGTATGTTTTGCGTAATATTCATTTTACCCGCAATGTTTATGCTTTTCGATAAGGTCATTTGCGCTACAAGCATTGGCTTTAAACCCAAAAATAACGGAGGTAATCTTTAAATGAAAACGGGAAAAAAGGATTTAATTAAGGTAATAGCGGTCGCCGCCGCGGGAGTTATAGCGGGAACGGGCGTTACCGCCGCCGCATTCGGCACAGCAAATAAGACAGAGGATACTGAAAACACCTCCGCCGCCTCATCGCAAGCTGCAGAAACAACCGAGCAAAAAAAGCCTTCAAAGGACGAGACTGTGTATGTACTCGCAAACGCTGACGGCTCGGTTAAGAAAATAATAGTAAGCGACTGGATTAAGAATAACGGCGGGAAAACCGTTAGTGACAAAACCGAGCTTTCCGACATTAAAAATGTAAAGGGCGACGAATCCTATGTGATGGATACCGACAATATGCGAGAATGGAACGCGGACGGAAAGGACATTTATTATCAGGGTACAATAAGCAAGGCTCTGCCCGTTGACCTTAAGGTCAGCTACGAGCTTGACGGCAAGCCGGTTTCCGCCGAGTCGCTTGCGGGCAAGAGCGGTAAGGTGACAATCCGTTTCGATTATACCAACAATCAGTACAAGAATGTGAGCATTGACGGAAAAAATACTAAAATTTATGTGCCGTTTGTAATGCTTACGGGACTTTTACTTGATAACGATATTTTCACAAATGTTGAAATTTCAAACGGAAAAATAATTAACGACGGTGACCGCATTATTGCCGTAGGCTTTGCACTACCCGGTATGCAGGAAAACCTTAATTTAAGCCGCGATAAGGTTGATATTCCCGATTTTGTTGAGATTACCGCCGATGTTAATAATTTTGCCCTCAGCAATACTCTTACCGTTGCGGCAAACAGCATTATAAGCGACCTTGATGTTTCAAAGCTTGACAGTGCGGACGACCTGCAGGCCTCTTTGACCGAGCTTTCGTCAGCTATGTCAAAGCTGCTGGACGGTTCCTCCGAGCTTTACGGCGGTTTAAGCGAGTTGCTCCTTAAATCAAATGAGCTGATATCGGGTGTTGATAAGCTTGCAAACGGCGCAAGCGCGCTTTCAGACGGTGCAGCAGCTCTGTCGGCGGGACTTTCAGAGCTTGTCTCCAACAACGATACTCTAAACGCGGGTGCGAAGCAGGTCTTTGATACTCTGCTTTCTGCCGTTTCGCAGAAGCTTAAGGATAACGGAATCACCGTAGATACCCTTACGGTCGAAAATTATAAAACGGTTATAGGCGGTCTGCTTGAAAATCCGACCGATTCGCAAAAGGCGGAGCTTATAAATATTGCCGACGCCGCGCTTAACGCCAAGCTTTCCGCAATCGGAGTTTCGCAAGATTATTACGGGGTTGTAAAGGTGCTTTTGGCAACCAAATTGAACTCCGGCGAGACGCAGGAGAGCGCTATGGCGGAAATCGCCGCAATGCTTCAAAACATAAGCGACCCGCAGAACGCGGCGGCAATAGGCGCGGCAGCGGCGATCGCCAAAAGCGAAAACGGCAAGCAGACAATAAACGCTCTTTGCCTTAATTTGGCAAATCAGACCCTTGAACCCACCGTAAAAGAGGCTGTGGCTCAGCTTGACAGCTACAACGAGTTTTATAAGGGTGTGCTTGCCTACACCGCAGGCGCAAAACAGGCGTATGACGGCAGTACGGAGCTTAAGAACGGCGCTAAAGAGCTTTCAGACGGTGCAAATGCGCTTAAATCGGGCTCGTCACAGCTTGTAGGCGGCGTACAGCAATTGACTGACGGCTCAAAGAGATTAGCTGACGGACTTAAGGAGTTTAACGAAAAGGGAATAAGCAAGCTTACTTCCCTTGCAGGGGACGATTTGGGCAGTCTTGTTACAAGAATCAAAGCCACTGTCGAGGTCTCACGCGATTACAAAAGCTTTGCGGGAATAGCCGACGGCACGGACGGCGATGTTAAATTTATTTACCGCACCGATGAAATAAAGTAATTCTTACCGACAGAAACCGATTAAATATTATACTTTTATTCGGATAATAAACGAGGGGTTAAAACGAGTTCAAAATTCATATTGTCCTGCAAATCAACAGTAGATATTCCATTATAAAGCATAGTAA
>CAMCIX010000194.1 GCA_945875045.1 uncultured Clostridia bacterium
CTACACACTGCATATCGTCGGCAGCGTCAGATGTGTATAAGAGACAGACTGTACCCTACGCGATATTATTTCGGCGTCGGCGCGGCTTTTGCAGACCTCGGGCAGACTTTGTATCTGCCACAGACCCGAACGTCTTGCGGAGCTTATGGATATTATGCGGGAATACAAATTAGAGCCTAAGAGACTTCGCCTTGTCTGCCAAAGAAAGGGCGAGGAGCCGTGGCTTGTGCTTGTTGAGGGTAAAAAATGCGCGAACACGGGACTTCGTATATCGCCAACCCTTTACGTTGAGGAAGACGGCGGATTTTCGCCCGAAATGATAAAAATTTACGGCGCTTATAAGGAGGCGTACATTAAATGAGCGGAAAGCTTTACGTTGTCGGTACGCCGATAGGAAATCTTGAGGATTTCAGCCCCCGCGCCGTGCGGATTTTAAGTGAAGCCGACTTTATCGCCGCCGAGGATACGCGGGTTACGGTAAAGCTCTTAAATCATTTTGATATAAAAAAAGAAATGCTCTCCTACTATGAGCATAATAAAAATACTAAGGGAAATCTTATAATAGAACGCATTTTAAAGGGTGAAAGCTGTGCGCTGGTTTCCGACGCGGGTATGCCCGCAATTTCCGACCCGGGCGAGGACTTGGTAAGAGCCGCCCACGGGGCGGGAATAACGGTAGAATCCGTACCCGGACCCAGCGCCCTTGTAACCGCCCTTGCAATTTCGGGAATGGAGAGCGGAAGATTTTGCTTTGAGGGCTTTTTGTCGGTCAATAAAATCAGTCGCAAAAGGCACTTAGACGAGCTAAAAAACGAAAAGCGCACTATGATTTTTTACGAGGCGCCGCATAAGCTTAACGCGACCCTTAGGGATATGCTAAAGGTCTTCGGCGACCGTAAAATCGCGCTGGTAAGGGAGCTTACAAAAATACATGAAACGGTATTTAATACAACCCTTTCGGGAGCGGCGGAGTATTACACCGACAATCCGCCCAAGGGGGAGTTTGTTTTGATAATCGAGGGGAAAAAAGAGGAAGAAACAGAGCAGTATACTCTCGAAGACGCGGTAGCTCTTGCCAAAAAGCTTACAGAAGAAGGAAAATCTACATCCTCTGCCGCAAAAGAGGCGGCGGAAATTTCAGGAATAAAAAAAGGCGACATATATAAAGCGCTTATAGAATAATAAAAACAGGTGTGGGTATGGAAAATAATAACGATTTATTTGAGTTTTTAGATAACGACACTTATTCCTCCTCGGCAGATCGGCATTACGAGGATATTGTAAGCGACTCGGGACTTAAGGGTAAGCATTATGCCAAAAAAAAGCGGGGCAACCGTTTAACCCTTTGGTGGGGAAGGCGCAAAAAATGGCAAAAGCGGACTATGATTGCCGCTTTATCGGTGGTGCTTGTATTTACCCTCGCAATTGGAATTTTACTAAATATTTTTGATTATAATTACAATGCTATCACCTCAAATCCCGAGGATTTGGGCTTTGAAAGCGTTATCGATAAAAAAATCGTAAACGTTGCGCTTTTCGGAATAGACGCGCGCGAGGTAGATTCGTTTAAGGGGCTTTCGGACAGTATAATGATACTAAGCCTTAATACCGAGACCAAAAAGGTCAAGGTTGTTTCGGTTATGCGCGATAGCTTAGTTCCCATTACCTACAACGGAAAAACCGTTTACGGAAAGATAAACAGCGCATATTCAAAGGGCGGACCCGAGCTTGCGATTAAAACCCTTAACACCGTTTTCGGGCTTGATATTTCGGAATACGCGACGGTAAATTTTTACGGAATGTCGGATATTATAGACGCCGTGGGAGGCATTGACGTCGAGCTTGCCGAGGGTGAACTTAACGCTTATGGCTATGAGAACGGCAAAAAAATGAACTGGGGCATAAACGGAATGATTAACGAACAGTGCATTTATATGGGGCTTGACCCTTCCGACTATTATGTTAATGAGGCGGGATTCCAGCACCTTAACGGCGTTCAGGCGGTTGCCTATGCCAGAATAAGGCACGCCGCCAATATCGAGGGAACAAACGACGACTACGGCAGAACAGATCGCCAGCGCTACGTTATGGAACAGCTTTTTAATAAGGCGGTAACGCTTAATAAATCCCAGTATATAAGCCTCGCCAAGGCACTTATTCCCTGCAGCGAGACCTCCCTTTCCTATTCGGAAATTATGGGGCTTGCGGTTAATGTTCTCCTTTCCTCGCCCTCCTTTGAGCAAAGCCGTATTCCGCTCACCGATTATCAGATGGGTTCAAAAAGCGTTTCGGGCTACGGCTCCTGCGTTTACTATGATTTGGATTATGCGTCAAAGGTACTCAAAGCCTTTATTTATGATGATATAAAACCAGAGGATTATATGGAGATAAACGGTATTGAGAAAAACGATTGGTATGCGAACAGGTATTCAAGTCAAGGCGGTTCTTCGTCAAGCAAGACCTCTTCCTCTGCCGCATCCTCGGCCTCTGTTTCCTCCTCAAAGCCGAGCTCGTCATCTTTAGTCTCGCAGAAGCCGTCGTCAAGCGGAGGTACGGTGAGCGAAAACGAAAGCTCCGATGATACAACAACCTCGGAGCCGACAGAACCTGTAGAGCCGACAGTTCCGCCCGAAAACAATAAGCCCGAAAACAATAAGCCCGAAAATCCGGATACCGACCCCGATAAGCCTACCGAACCCACTAAGCCTGCCGACCCCGACAAGCCTGCGGAGCCTGACAAGCCCGAGACCCCGCCTGCCGAAACAGAATAAGAATTAAAAGGAGCGAAGGAATATGCCCGAAAATTTATATCAGGCGGTCTGGATTTTTCTTGTCTATGCGTTTTTAGGCTGGTGCGCCGAGGTGGCGTATGCGGCGGTGCATAGCGGAAAATTCGTAAACCGCGGCTTTTTAAACGGACCCGTGTGTCCAATTTACGGGGTTGGAATGCTTGTTGTCGTGACCCTTTTATGGGGACTAAGGCATAATTTGATTCTCCTGATTTTAGGCTCGGCGGGGCTTACCACTACCCTCGAATACGCGACGGGCTTAATACTCGAAAGGTTTTTTCACGATAAATGGTGGGATTATTCCGATAAGCCCTTTAACGTAAAGGGCTACATATGTCTTGAGTTCACCGTTTTGTGGGGTCTTGCGGCGGCATTTGTCGTCGGGGCGGTGCACCCGTTTGTCTTTATGGTTATAAATAAAATCCCCTTTGTATTCGGGGTAATACTAATGTCGGTATTGCTCGCGGTATTTGTTACCGACCTTGCCATAACCGTTACCGAGCTTGTCAAGCTCCCGAAAAAGATGGGCGCTATGCTGGAGGCTGAAAGGGCGCTTAAGGCAATTTCGGATAAAATCGGCGAAAATATAAGTGATACGGCGATTGCCGCAAAGGAAAAGGGCAACGAGCTTGCAGAGGAGAGCAAGCCGCGCCTTGAGGAATTAAAGGCGGAATATGAGCAAAAGGCGGCGGAATACAAGCGACGGTTTGAAAACCGCGGCTTTGTTCCGAAGCGTATTTTTAAGGCGTTCCCCAACCTTAAAAGCGGACGCTATAAGGTGATTTTTGAACGCTTTGCGGATTTTAAGGAGAAATTCAATGATGAAAAAGACGGCGTGTGAAAGCTGTGCCAATTATGTCTACGACGAGGAAAGCGACTGTATGTACTGTGAAATAGAGCTTGACGAGGACGAAATGCAGAAGTTTTTATCCTCGCAAACCTATAACTGTCCGTATTTCGATTTGTACGACGAATACGGCATTGTAAGAAAGCAAAATTAGGAGTATTATATGTTCTATGTATATCTTATTATAAGCGCGGCGCTTATACCTATTCTCGATAATTTTTTTGAAATTTTAAGACATTCCTATTCGTGGTGGCTTGTACCTCTGCTTTTTGTCGGCTTCTTTTTAGG
>CAMCIX010000195.1 GCA_945875045.1 uncultured Clostridia bacterium
ATATAAAAGCAATTAAAAAGCCGCTTACACAAGAAAGGAAAATCACAATGAAATATTCGGAATACCGTTCACAGTCGAGATTTAAGGGCTCGGCAGCCTTTTATATAATTATTGCTTTCTGTCTTATCGCCATAGGCGGCGCCGCCTGGTTTGCCGCGGCAAGCATTAATAAACGCGACCTGCCTAAGACAGAAAGCGGCGAAGTACCAAATTCCTCTTATTATTCTTCCCCCGAAAGCAGTATAATATCAGACCCTCCCGCCGTCACTCCGTCTGAGGAGGTAGGTAAGGCAGTATCGGACGAGCCGTATTCCTCAGAGCAAACGGCTACCGAGTCTAAGGAGGAAGATTCCTACTCGGTAATTTTCAGTATGCCGGTAGGTGGCGAGGTAATTAAGGATTACAGCGAAAAACAGCTTCAATATTCCGCAACCTACGGGGATATGCGAATCCACACGGGTATCGACATCGCCTGTGAGGACGGCACATCGGTAAGCGCCGCAGGGGACGGAAGGGTAACATCGGTTGAGGAAAGCTCCTTTTTAGGAAATACCGTCACAATCGACCACGGCAACGGGATTACAACCAAATACGCCGCCCTAAAGAATGTTAAGGTAAAAGAGGGCGACAAGGTGACGGCGGGCGATATTATAGGAACCGTCACCACCGTACCCGGCGAATGTGCCGACCAAAGCCATCTGCACTTTGAAGTATTTAAAAACGGACATTCCGCCCCGCCGCTTTCCACCTTGGGACTAAACTAAACCCCGCCCCCGAAAATTTATCGCTTAGGGGCAGAAAAACGCGTCGGTTTTCGGCGCGTTTTTTATAAGTATTATTTAGAAGATTACAGGAATAAGCTTTGCAAGCGCAAGCCCTAAAGCAAGGGAGCAAGCGTTTGCGCAAAAGGCGTAAATCACGCAAAGTCCGCGCCTTTTAGGCTTGCTTAATAGTTTATCTAAAAATGCGGAGTATATTATCGCCTCGGCGATAAATACCGCAAGCTCCAAAAGGGCATAAGTGATAACATATTCCGTATATCCCGATTTTAAAGAGACGCCGTTAAGCGAAATATTAAGCAAAAGCTGGGTTACGGCGTTAACGCCGAAAATAAGCAAAAGCTGTTTTTTCTTTCGGTAGCCGAAAATAAGGGCGAGAGCCGTTTCAAGAATAACAGTTATAGCTATACGAACTGCAAGAGAAATAATCTCCTGAATTAAATTATAGCTTTTTTCCGCTGTTATGCCGATTTCATTGTAGGAATTTGTTTCCTCTGTGTATTCGGGTCGGTCAACGGCGGCTATTACCGAGCCGCTCATATTCACCGTAAAATAGCTGTCAAAGGCATAGCGCTCGTAAATCTTGCTTACCGCAAAGGTGTTGCTTTCGGGGAAGTAGAGAAGAATTTTAAAAACCTCGGGCGGATAATACGCCCAGTCAAGTCTTTTGGTTTCATTAATCTGCCAGCCACATTGGAGAAAGTAAAACCCGTCTGCATCCTTATAATCAACAAAGGCTTTCCAGGTTTTGTAATTAAGCTCAGAATATGAATAGCTTTCGTTTTCGTTGTGGCGGGCGTTTTCATCTCTGCCGTCCCACACGCTCGCGGGACCCGTTGAGGTGGTTTTTGAAATCAGGGTGGCGTAGCATAATTCGTCGCCTAAGTTTTTAAAGCTTACCTTGACCGACGGCTTAGGACCTGTATCCGCGCTTGCGGTCAGCGGAAAAAACAAAAGTGATAAAACGGCGCACAGGAGCAGTAATAACACTCTCTTTTTCAAAGCAATCACTCCAAATACAGATAATATTCGTCAAACTCTATACCGTTATATCCCGTCATGGTTTTTTTAAGAGACTCGCAAAGCAGTTCTTCACCGTGCGAGGAATAATAGTTTTCAAGGCTTTTTGAAACCGTAATATTAAGGATAAAAAAATCGCCGATCGTGTGGGTGATAACCTTAGAGCCGTCTTTTTCCGAGCTTTCTGTGGTCGAATTATCCTTAATCTCGGTCTTTATAAGCTTTACCTCGTCACCGATACCGTTTTTTGCTTTCCATGCGGAAAAGACGTCCTCGGGGGTATGGGGCAAAAATATCTCCTCGCTTTCAATACCGTTTTCGGCAGAATAATAAACGGTCACATAATCCTCCACGACAGCGGTTAAATCCTCTGTATAATAATCCTCTGAGGCAGTATTTGCCGCTTCTCTTTCCCACAGCGCGTCAATCGAACGGAAATAAAGGGGAAAGGGGTATACCCGCGTTTTAATGTAATATTCACCCTCCGCGCCGCTTAGGCTATGCCACTTGACAATTTTATAGGTAAGCGCTGTGTATTCCTTTGTTCCGCCGTCGTTATACCGACCTGTTGGAATAGGTACAAAAAGAATCAAAGCCACGGCGATAATTATTATAATAAACCGTTTTTTCATAATCAGCCATCCTTAATTAAAACTACCGTCCCATAAGGGCATATTTGAAATATACCTTTCCTCAACCGCGGGAACATAGTATGCGCCGTATTCCTTAAGTCCGTGTTTTTTCATATCTCCAATTTCCTCATAGGGTGTTTCAACATAAAACCGATAGTAGGGCATATAGTACTTATCCCATGGTGCGTTTCGGTAAATAAGCTCTACCTTTGCTATATTCTCATTGCCGTTAAATGTGTGCGGCATCGAGGTTACATATTTGCCCGCCTTCAAAAGCTCTCTTGCCTTTTCGGCAGTGATAATCGGGTAATCGCCGACCTTGTCGGATAGATTGGCACGGGCGATGCTTATTAAAAAAAGCCTGCCGTTATCGTCGGGTGAAAAGTATATTTTGTTAAAGTTATAGTTAATGATTTTTTGGGTATCGTCGCCCTCTGCGCAGTAAAAGCTTATATAATAGTGCTGTCTTAGGTAAATGTCATAATCTCCGCCGTATAGATTTAAGGCGTATTTTTTCCCGTCAAATAGAGTGCGGTATTTTTCTTTTAGGTATTCGGCGGCGGTTTTCATACTGTCAAAGGGCGCATAGTAAGAAAAATCGTATTTTTGGGGCAGAGCGACAGCTGGATCAAGTGTAACGGTAAGGCGCATAGTTCTGTCAACCTTTAACTTAATTCCGTCCGATTCTGCGGAAAGCTCTGACGGGTTTTCGGTTATATTAAGCGTGCCGCTATTAAGCTCTAACTTATCTGCAATCTCCTTTAAAAATTTTTCCATTTCTGCAAATTCCGCGTCTGTGACAAGAGTGTCTGCGGCGGTTTTTAAGACGGGAAGGGTGGAAAGCTTCATTTCCTTATTCCACGGGTTTGCGTTTTCAAGCTCGGAAATATCGTAAGCCCAGTATGCCTCACAGCCGTAGCCGCCCTCTTCCTCGCTTATTGCGAGCATAGGTAAGCGGGCGCTTGAACCGTTTGTTGGTTTTGTGTTCTGCGGGGGAGTCTCGGGCGCTGTATAAGTTTCGCTTTCGGTCTCGCTTGCGGTTTCGTTAACCGAGCTTTCGGGAGCGGTACTTTTTTTGCCCGAAAAGACCGTAGGCACCGCCGCCGCACTAAGCGCGCACAGGCAAACAACAAGCGGGACAAGGGTTAAAATTATTTTGTTTCTTTTTTTGCGCTTTTTTACTATTTTCTCACTGCGGAGCATTACCTCCGCCTTTCTTTCTTCAAAGCTTTTCATATTAAATCATACTCCTTTCCGAGTTCGGAGCGAAGTCGAGACTTTGCGCGGTATAAAAGGTTGTCAATCTGCTTTTTGCTTTTTTTCATAACCCTTGCCGCATCGCTGTAGGAAAGCTCCTCAAAATATACAAGGTGTACCGCAAGCCGCATAGGGTCGGGTAATTGCGAAAGCGCCCTGTTAATCCCACGCTTTTTTTCATCGTCAAGGACCTGTCTCTTATACACATCTCCGAGCCCACGAGACCTCTCTAC
>CAMCIX010000196.1 GCA_945875045.1 uncultured Clostridia bacterium
GTTTTTATCCAAAAAAATTTTTTTCGTTCAACGAAAAAGAGGTTATTATTACATTTTGGTACAAACCACTTTTGCCAGAGAAACCTTTGTTTATGCGGTGTTTCGAGATTTGTCTAAAATAAAAAATGCCGTACAATCGAACAGAAATATTTTATCGACCCGTAAGCCGTTTCAGGTAAAACAAACGCCTACAAAGACAAGAAACCCACCGAGCTTTGCTTTCTCGGTGGTCTGTTTTTCATCCGCAGATTATATAAATATTTATCTTATATATCTTCGACCTCTGCGCCTCCCTGCATTACCTCAACCATTATCCTTGTGGCCAAGATATATCCGCCCACGAAGGACTCCCTTTCGCAGATAGCAAGCAGTTTATTATAGCTGTCCCTGTATTTATCAAGCATTTCTTTCTGCTGATCTGTTAAGGTTTCCCTCAACTTTTCTTCGTTACTGACCATCAACTGAACTGCCTTTTGCTCACGGCTTTCCTTTTTTACCGCCATTTCCCACGGGTGAATATTCCCATAATAAAGGTCTTCGAGTATTGTCATAAAAATTACCTCCTTTGCAGCACAACACATACCACAAAAGAGGCAACAAGTCCAGATAATTATTTTAACAAGTTGAAATTACTTATTACTTATTTTTCACGCTTTTTAAAATTATTCTATTTTTTCTTCCTCATCTTTCGATAAATGATCGGTTTAAGCATCTCAATAACCGTTTTCATAACATCGGAATCCTGGAACATTTTTACGAAGAAAGCGTCGTTTTGCTCATATCTTTGCGCTGCGACATTTTCAAATTCCTGCTCAAATTTCAAGCCAAACATAGCCTCATCATTGTTTTTAGCAAAACTGACAAGGTTGTCATCTGCAAGAAAATCGTTTTGAATCTGTTCGAGCACCTTGTCCATCTCTGTAAACTCTGTTCCGTATTTCTCGTTGATAGCTGCAATTATTTTCGCAAGTCCCGCAGATTTTTTTATTTTCGCGCCGGCTTCGCCCTTGATTCCGCCGAGCCCGCCTTCCGCTCCTGCAAGCGAAATGGAACCGTCAAACTCTTTTTCAAGACGATAGTATTCCATCAGGATCTTATCATCCAATGTGATAAACGACCCTTTTTCCTTCGGCAAAACCTTATAGAGCATTTTTGCATATACACTGAATTTATGTAAATCGCGGTCAAACATACGGCATACCTGAGAGATAAAGCCGTAAATACGGTTAAATCTCGCCAAAGTCGTACGAAATACAGTAGAATCCTCATCGTTTGCCGCCAAATATCTATCGTGAGCGGGAATCAATGCGGATGACAG
The DNA here is from genome assembly GCA_945875045.1 of uncultured Clostridia bacterium. Taxonomy (GTDB): domain Bacteria; phylum Bacillota; class Clostridia; order Oscillospirales; family Acutalibacteraceae; genus UBA737. Next base: position 1,319 of record CAMCIX010000196.1, read on the forward strand.
TTTACCCATTGTTGTTGCATCCTGTTCATTTGCTGAGAAAAACAATTCTGCAAACTTGTCAATCTCGGTTTGGGTGTATATGCGATAAGCATCTAATGTGTTTTTCAAATCATATAACACATTCGGATCGGTTGCCTTCTCCAAAACCGTGCATTCGTAATACGGCTCAAAGGATTTTTGAATATCCTCCGCACTGTTTACGAAATCAAGCACAAAGGTGCTGTCTTTACCTCTTGTGGTTCGATTGAGCCGTGAAAGCGTTTGAACAGCTTTTACGCCGGAAAGCTTTTTATCCACAAACATGGTATGCAAAAGCGGTTCGTCAAATCCGGTTTGATACTTTTCGGCAACAATCAGCATACTGTATTCATCGGTATGAAAAGCCGCTTTCAGTTGATTTTCCTTAATACCGTTCATTTTCTCTTCGGTATAGGATTCACCGTCATCATTGACCTCGCCCGAAAAAGCAACCAGTACGTCCAAATCGTCGTAGCCCTTTTCTTTTATGTATCGCTTGAATTCATTCAGATACCGGACTGCGTGCAGGCGTGAGGCTGTTACAACCATTGCCTTTGCCCGACCGCCGATTTGCTTTTGCGTCACTTCGCGGAAATGCTCAATCATAATTGCGGTCTTTTGGGCGATGTTGTGCGGGTGCAAACTCTCATATCTTTTAATCGCCTTTACACCGGAGGACGTTTCAATCTGCGGATCGTCGGCAATTGTTTTGATGATTTTATAGTAATTCTTGTATGTAACATAGTTTTTCAGCACATCAAGGATAAAGCCTTCCTCAATGGCCTGTTTCATAGAATAGATGTGGAAGGCTTTATACCTGCCGTCATCGGTTGGAGTTCCGAACATATGTAAGGTTTTGTCCTTCGGAGTTGCGGTAAAAGCAAAAAACGAAAGGTTTTCGTGCTGACCTTGTGCCGCAAGCTCGTTTAGAATTTTATCCTCATCGTCAACCTGCTTGGCTTCGGCTTCTCCCTCCATGCGGGCATATTCCTCAAGAGCAACTGTTGTATCGGCAAGGGCTTTTTTCAACTTTCTTGCCGCCTCACCGGTTTGAGAAGAGTGCGCTTCATCCACAATAATGGCAAAATTCTTCTTTTGTCCCATAACCTCCTTATAGATGACCGGGAACTTCTGCAGAGTAGTAATGATAATCGGTGCGCCCGATTCAATAGCGTCCTTTAGCTGTGCGGCGTTCTTATCAATCTTCTGCACCACACCGTCTACATGATCAAACTGATAAATGGTATCCTGTAATTGACTGTCAAGCACACGGCGGTCGGTGACAACGATAACCGAGCGGAATATCTTTTCGTCCACATCGTTATGAAGTCCCGAAAGGCGGTAGGCAAGCCATGCAATTGAATTGGATTTTCCCGAACCGGCACTGTGCTGAATCAGATAGTTTCGTCCGGCACCGTTTGCCTTAACATCGGCAAGCAGCTTCGTAACCACATCAAGCTGATGAAACCGCGGGAAAATCATAGTTTCCTTTTTCACCTTGTTGCCATTTTTGTCCTCGTGTACTTCAACCTGCAAGTGCATATACTTGTGTAGAATTTCAAGCAAACTGTCTTTGGTTAAAATCTTTTCCCACAAATAGGAAGTTTGGTAACTGTCGGGATTTTGCGGATTGCCCTTGCCGCCTACATTTCCGGCACCGTTTGAGCCTTGATTGAAGGGCAGAAAATAGGTGTTTGAGCCCTGCAAACAGGTAGTCATGAAGACATTGTACAAATCAACTGCAAAATGAACAAGAACACGGTTTTTAAACTCAAAGATTGCTTCTTTTCCGGCACGGTCGAATTTATACTGCCGAATGGCATTGTCGGTATCCTGCCCGGTAAACTGGTTTTTCAGCTCCATAGATACAACCGGAATGCCGTTGACAAACAGCACAATATCAATGCTGTTTTCGTTATTGGGAGAATAGTGCAGCTGACGGGTGCAGTGCAACACATTTCGCGCATATTGCTCCTGTGCGGTTTGGTTGATAGAGGTTTCGGGCTTCCAGTATACTACACGAAAAGTAATACCTCTGTCCTTAAAGCCGTGGCGAAGCACGGAGAGTAGCCCGAGAGAACGAACCTCCTTGCAAAAACGCTCCACAAAGGATTTCTCACAGCTTGTCCCGTATATTGTTTCATACTTCTCCCACGATTTCGGCTGAGTGGCTTTGACAAAGGAGATCAGCGTGGCACTGTCCAAAGCAGTAACACGGTCAAAGGCTTTGGGATCGCCTTTCTCGTAACCGCCGTATGTAAGCAGGGAGTGTTCTATATCGGTTTCAAATTGTTTTTCGGTTAAGTTTATGTCAGGCATGATATACCTCCGCTTGAATTTTTTATCAAACATATTATAAAAAAATTACAAATTCTATTGTGCTTTATCATCACCCAGTTTTTCATTTAAAAGACTAAGCAATTCTATTCTTTTGGATTTAATAGTGTTTAGGAGCTCGATCGACTGTTCGTCATTGTATTCATCAATATCGAAGAATGTTATCCTAAGGGTAATGTATCTGTCTCTTATACACATCTCCGAGCCCACGAGACCTCTCTACATCT
>CAMCIX010000197.1 GCA_945875045.1 uncultured Clostridia bacterium
ATGTGCTGGAGTACAATATGGGGATAATCACCGACGCGATAAACAAGGAAATTCGCCGCGGGGGACAGGTTTACTATCTCCACAACCGCGTTGATAGCATTGAACGCTGTGCGGCTTCTCTTAAGGCGCGACTGCCCGATATTAATATAGGAATCGCCCACGGACAGATGGGGGAGGACGAGCTAACCGGGGTCTGGCGAAGGCTTATTGAGCACGAGATTGATTTGCTCGTCTGCACCACCATAATCGAGACGGGGGTTGACGTGCCTAACGCTAACACCCTTATTATCGAGGAGGCGGACAATATGGGGCTTTCACAGCTTCACCAGCTAAGGGGCAGGGTAGGGCGTTCGCCCCGCCGCGCCTATGCGTATTTCTGTTTTAGGGCGGGTAAACAGCTTTCCGACGTCGCTTCAAAGCGGCTTGAGGCAATAAGAGAGTTTACCGAGTTCGGCTCTGGCTATAAAATCGCTATGCGCGACCTTGAAATAAGGGGAGCGGGCAGTATTTTAGGCGGCGACCAGCACGGAAATATGGAGTCTGTCGGGTACGATATGTACCTAAAGCTCCTAAACGAGGCGGTGAACGAGGAAAACGGCGCTCCTGTTGAGGAGGACATTCCCTGCACGGTTGACCTTAACATTTCGGCGCATATTCCCGAAAGGTATATCGAATCGCTCCCCGCAAGGCTCGGTATTTACAAGCGAATCGCGGCTATAAGGAACGACGACGACGCGAGCGACGTTATAGACGAGCTGTGCGACCGCTTCGGCGAGCCGCCCGCGGCGGTTATGGGGCTTATTGATATTGCTCTGCTCAGAAATAAAGCGGCGGCGGCGAAAATAACCGAGATAACGGGAACGTCAAACACCGCTATTATGCACATAACCTCGATAGAGCCCGAGGTTATGCACAAGCTTTCGGAGTACTTCGGCAACCGCTTTTCGCTTAATGCAACCGACAAACCTGTTTATACCGTAAGGCTTAACAAGGGGCAGAAAATGTCCGACCTTGCGGCGGAGCTTTCGGCGGCGCTGTAAATTTACAAAATTTTAGTAGACATTTTTCAAGATTTGATATATAATTAATACATTATAGCTCTTATGGAGGAATATTAATGAAGAATATTAAAAGAATTTTAGCCGCGGCGCTGGTTCTTGTTATGGCTGTGTCCGCCGCCGCCTGCCACCCTAAGGACGAGGTCGCCGTTAAAATCGGGGATTTTGAGTTTACCTCGGCATATTATATGTGCGCCCTTATAAACGCCGACAGTGAGGCGAAATCCAAGGTAAAGGAAGGACTTTCGGAGGACGAAGCCGCTGAAGACGTGGATTATTATTCAAAAAAGGTTGAAGACAAGGATTTTGTAAAATGGGTTGAGGAAAGGGCAATGCAGAGCCTTAAGGAAATTGCCGCTTATAAGACCCTGTGCAAGGAAAATAAGCTTGAAATACCCGAGGAGGACGCTAATAACGCCGAAACCTACGCTTCCTATTATTGGTCAAGCTACGGCTATTCGGCATATTTCGAGCCTAACGGCGTAGGAGAAAGCACCTACAAGCAGTATATGAAGGACTCTTATTATTCAGGTCTTTATTTCGAGCACCTTTACGGCGCGGAGGGTGAAAAGGCGATTGACGCCGAAACCGTCAAAACGAAAATGTACGAGAATTTTATTATCGCCGACCTTATTCAGGCAAGCTTTTCAAGCAAGTCCGAGGACGAGATTGCCGCGCTTAAGGAGCAGATTAACGGCTATGCCGAGGATTTAAAGAACGGTAAAAAGACCTTTGAGGAGATTTATAAGGAGTATAACGGTACTACCGAAGAAGCCAAGGAAACCGCCGAATCCGACGAGCCGCAGCCTAAGGACAAGTACGCGAGCATTTTGGGCGCAGAGGACACGGCTTACGCCTCCGATCAGTATGAAACCGTTAAGGCTATGGCTACAGGTGAGGTAAAGGTAATCGAGCTTGAGGACAACGCGGGTCTTGTGCTTGCCGTAAAGCAGGATATTTCTGCCGACGAATACTATCTTGATACCCTTGATATGGCTACCCGTCACCTTATCGCCGACGAGGAGTTTGAAAAGGATATTAAGGCTTACGCCGAAAAAATGGACTGCGACGTAAATGATTACGCCGTTAAGCAGTTTAAGGTAAAAAATATTAAGGAGCCTTCCGCTTCTTAAAAAAATCAGTTTAAAAAAGCACCTTACGTCAATACTAAAACGTGAGGTGCTTTTTATGTCTTCCGATAAATTTTCCTATATGTTTTCAAAACGCGCGGCGATTTGCTTTTTTATTATAGCCGTGCTTTTTTTTAGCTGTATATTGCGGGTTGCGGTTGCGGCGACCGCCGATTATTCCGAGGTGCAAAAAAATCAGAGCAGTCTGCGGCTTACCGCAGGCGGACTTCGCGGAACGATATACGACCGCAATATGGTGCCGATTACGAACAGCAAATCCAAAATAATAGCCGCAGTATCGCCTACCCCGCGCGCTGTCACGGCGATAAGCTCGGTGCTGTCGGGCGAAGCGCTTCAAAATGTGCTTGAAAGACTTAAAGAGGGTAAGCCCGTGCTGTGCGAGGTTCCGCGTGAAATTGAGTGTGACGGAATTGCCTGCACTTCTGTTTTTGAGCATAATTCCGCCGATATGGCGGCAACTCACACGGTGGGGTATACCGATTCGGATTTCCACGGCGTTTCGGGGCTTGAAAAGGCGTATGACGAATATTTGTATTCCGATAAAAAGGTTTCCTTTGTCTATACGACCGACGGGCGGGGGAATATTTTGGAGGGAATAAAGCCCGAAATCGAAAACGATACCTCGGTCGGAGCGTCGGGCGTTGTATCAACCCTTGACGTAAATATTCAGGCGATAGCAGAAGAAGCGGCAAAGAAAATAGAGTGTGGCGCGGTAGTAATAGCCGAGGCGAAAACCTCTAAAATACGGGCGTCGGTGAGCGTTCCCGATTTTGACGTAACCAATTTGGGTGATTATCTTGAAACCGATAATTCTCCGCTTTTAAACCGCGCGCTCGCCGCCTACAATGTCGGCTCGGTTTTTAAGCCCTGTGTTGCCGCGGCGGGTATAGAGGCGGGAAAGGGCGGTTTTTGCTATACCTGCACGGGCGGCACAAAAATAATTGACCGATATTTTAAATGCCACAACTCGGCGGGTCACGGATATATGAATTTGAAATACGGCCTTGCAAATTCCTGCAATACCTATTTTTATAATTTCGCTTTCGAGACGGGCGGCGAGAGGATATATAACGCCGCCTCCGCGTTGGGCTTCGGAAAGTCGGTTAAGCTTTGCGACGGTATTTTGACGGCTAAAGGCAGTCTGCCCAAACCGGAGAGCCTTTCAAATATCGCCTATCTTGCAAATTTCAGCATAGGTCAGGGGGAATTGCTTATCTCGCCTGCGGCAATGCTAAATCTTTACTGCGCGATTGCGTCGGACGGGGCGTATAACACACCCTCAATTGTAGAGGGTACGCTTTCGGACGGCACGTTCACGCCCTATAAATCGGGTCAGCGCACGAGGGCTATGAAAAAGGAAACCGCCGCGGTTCTGCGAGAATATCTTTCCGCGGTTATAGAGGAGGGAACAGGCAAAAGCGCAAAGCCCTCGGCCGTTTCGGCGGCGGGAAAGACCGCAACCGCTCAGACGGGGAAATACGAAAACGGCGCGGAGATATGCGAGGGCTGGTTTTGCGGCTTTTTTCCTGCCGACGATCCCGTTTACACGGTAATAGTTTTTTCGGAAAATATGCAAAAGCAGTCTGCCTCCTGCGCAGAGGTGTTCGCTGAAATCGCCGACCGTATTTATTCCTGTCTCTTATACACATCTGACGCTGCCGACGATATGCAGTGTGTA
>CAMCIX010000198.1 GCA_945875045.1 uncultured Clostridia bacterium
GTTTGCCTTATACACTTATTATATTCGGAAAAAATATATTTGTCAAGTATATCGGAAAAATAATTCGGCGGCATTGACTTATTGATTTGCGTGTGATATAATAACATATAAATATAAACCCGTTTGGAGGATAAGAATATGAACCGTATTAAGACCTTAGATACTAAGAATCTTTGCGAGAGCGCTAAGAACGGCGGCTGCGGCGAGTGCCAGACCTCTTGCCAGTCCGCTTGCAAGACCAGCTGCGGTATTGCGAATCAGCAGTGCGAAAACGCTGATAAGTAATTAAGCTAAATGAGGCTGTCTAATTAAGGGTGTTATGCACAAAAAAGCCTCCCTTGCCTAAAGGGAGGGGGACCGCCGAACGGCGGTGGAGGGATATATTTATGTTTTCAGCAAACCCAATATCCCCCAGTCACGGCTTCGCCGCGACAGCCCCCTTTAGGCAAGGGGGCCTTTATTTTATGCGCTTTAACTTGAGGTCGATAGCCTTTTGACGATAACCTGAAAGGAATATAAAAATGATACATTGTTACAAGCTGGGCGGCCTTAATATCGTGCTTGACGTTTGCTCGGGCTCGGTTCACGCGGTGGACGAGGTCGCCTACGATATAATTAAGGCCTACGAGGACAGCACAAGGCAAGAAATAACCGCCGAAATCCTTAAAAAATACGGCGACCGCGAGGACGTAAATATTGATGAAATAAACGACTGCTTTGAACAGATTGAGGAGCTTAAGGCGGCGGGCAAGCTTTTTGCGCCCGATACCTTTGCGCCAATGGCGGGAAAGCTTAAACAGAAAAGCGCGGGGGTAATAAAGGCGCTTTGTCTGCACGTGGCGCACACCTGCAACCTTAACTGCTCCTACTGCTTTGCAAGTCAGGGTAAGTATCACGGCGACCGCGCGATTATGAGCCTTGAGGTGGGCAAGCGCGCGCTGGATTTTCTTATTGAAAATTCGGGCAGCCGCAAAAATCTTGAGGTTGATTTCTTCGGCGGAGAGCCGCTTATGAACTTTGATATGATAAAGGAGCTTGTCGCCTACGCGCGTTCGATTGAGAAACAGGCGGGCAAGAATTTCCGCTTTACCCTTACCACCAACGGGGTTTTGGTTGACGACGACGTGATTGACTTCGCCAACCGCGAGATGAGCAATGTGGTATTAAGCCTTGACGGCAGAAAAGAGGTTCACGACCGCTACCGCGTGGATTATAACGGCGTCGGCAGTTGGGAGAAGATTGTCCCTAAATTTCAGCGCTTTGTGGAAAAGCGGGGAAACAAAAGCTACTATATGCGCGGCACCTTTACCCACGCGAATCCTGATTTTTTGAATGATATTAAGGAGATGCTCTCTTTAGGCTTTACCGAGCTTAGTATGGAGCCGGTTGTCTGCGCGCCCGACGACCCCTCGGCGCTTACCTACGATGACCTGCCGATTGTTATGGAGCAATATGAGCAGCTGGCTTTCCTTATGCTTGAAAGAGAAAAAGAGGGCAAGCCCTTTACCTTTTACCACTATATGCTTGACCTTAAGAACGGACCTTGCATATATAAGCGCATTTCGGGCTGTGGCTCGGGTACGGAGTATATGGCGGTGACCCCGTGGGGCGACCTTTACCCCTGTCACCAGTTCGTGGGGGAGGAGCGGTTTAAGTTAGGCGATATATGGAACGGCGTATCTAATACCGCGGTTCAGGACGAGTTTGCCGCCTGCAATGTCTACACCCGCTCAGAGTGCGCCGACTGCTGGGCTAAGCTTTACTGCTCGGGAGGCTGTGCCGCCAACGCCTACCACGCCACAGGCTCGGTAAACGGGGTTTACGGCTACGGCTGTGAGCTTTTCAAAAAGCGTATGGAATGTGCAATTATGTTACAGGTCGCAAAAGAGCTTGAAAAGGAGTAAAATGGAAACTCCCATATTTGATTTTGTAAAGAAATACGCGGACAGCGACCTTTTAAGACTTCATATGCCCGGGCATAAGGGCAGGGGAGCTTTGGGAGTTGAAAAGCTTGATATTACCGAAGTTTCGGGCGCGGACGTGCTGTATTCGGCAGAGGGAATTATCAGGCAAAGCGAGGAAAACGCCGCCGCCCTTTTCGGGAGCGAAAGGACCTTTTATTCCGCCGAGGGCTCGTCCCTTGCTATTCGCGCAATGCTGTACTTAATTAAGCTGTACGCCCTGTCTGTGGGGAAAAGACCCCTTGTTTTTGCGGGGCGCAACGCGCATAAAACCTTTGTAACAGCAAGCGCTTTGCTTGATACCGAGGTCGAATGGCTTTTGCCCGAGGATACTAATACGGTTATTTCCTGTAATATTACAGCCGAATATCTTGATGTCAGGCTTTCCGCGGCAGAAAAGAAGCCTTGCGCGGTCTATGTCACAAGTCCCGACTATCTCGGAAATATACTTGATATAGATAAGCTTTCCCGCGTTTGCAAAAAGCACGGGATTTTGCTTGCTGTCGATAACGCCCACGGCGCGTATTTAAAATTTTTGCCCGAGGATTTGCACCCGATTTCTCTCGGGGCGGACATTTGCTGTGATTCCGCGCACAAGACCCTGCCTGTGCTTACGGGCGGCGCGTATCTGCATATTTCACACAGCGCGCCAAAGCTTTTTTGCGAGCGTGCCGAGTCGGCTCTCGCGCTTTTTGCCTCCACAAGCCCGTCTTATTTGATATTGGCTTCGCTTGACAGGGCGAACCTTTACCTTGCCGATAATTACCGAGCAAGGCTTGCGGACTTTTTAATCGGTGTGAATCACCTTAAAGCAGAGCTTGAAAAAATAGGCTTTGATATTATAGGAAATGAGACTTTAAAGCTTACGGTTGCGCCTAAAAACTTTGGGTATACGGGTTATGAGCTTGCCGAAATTCTTGAAAAGCAGAATATTATATGCGAGTTTGCCGACCCCGATTTTGTAGTATTTATGCTTACCCCCGAAACAGGCAAGGAGGGGCTTGAACGGCTGTATTCTGCGTTTTTAGGAATAGATCGCAGGGAGCCTGTAACCGCGTTTCCCCCGGCGCCCTCTCTTAAAGTCAGGAGACTGACTCCGAAACAGTCGCTTTTGTCGCCCTTTACAGAATTACCTATAGAAAAATGTATCGGAAAAATCGCCGCTGACATCTCGGTAAACTGCCCTCCCGCCGTACCTATTATTATATGCGGGGAGGAAATCGACGAAAACGCGGCGGCAGCCTTTAAATATTACGGAGTTTCAAAGCTAAGGGTTATAGACGGCAGACTTATTAATGAATAATGAATAATGAATAATGAAGAATGAATAATTAAAATGTAGTGAGGGGGCTTGCTCCCGCCGTCCGCTACTTTAATATATATACTAAAACGGAGCCGAAAGCTCCGTTTTGTTTTTTAATCATTCAATCTCAATATTTTTAATTCCGTGTTCAAGGATAAGATTTATCAGTTCATTCCGTGAATAATTACTATCGGTGGCAATTCGGTCTAATTCCGCTAAAGTAGTTTCCTTAATACGTACAGAAATAACACGATTTCCATCGTCGCCACGCTTTTTAATTTTCAAGGAATTATTCAGCATAAAAACACACCTCACTGTTTGTATTCTAATTTTACATTGACATGTATTCATTTTATATGATACAATTAGAATACAAGAAGAATACAAAAAGGGTGATAATATGATGATAGTTAAAGTAATTTGCAAGGAATGTTACATTAAAAAATACGGCAAGATCCCGGTCGGAGCTATATGGTACAGAGAAAAAGATGAACAAATGGAATGTGAGGATTGCGGCAAAAAAGACTACCTTATATATACAACCTGTCTCTTATACACATCTCCGAGCCCACGAGACCTCTCTACATC
>CAMCIX010000199.1 GCA_945875045.1 uncultured Clostridia bacterium
CGAAGGACAAATCCTTAATATTTGAATAAAAGCAAAAGCTTCCGTCAATATTTTAAGTAACAAAATTGACGGGAGTTTTTATTATGGTAAAAAAGATGTTTTCCCGCCGCGCGGCGGAGCTTTCGGTGCTGTTGGGACTGCTGTGCGCGATTTTCGCCTCAATGGCGCATTTCGAGGCGGCGTGCGACGATTTAAGGCAAAACGTACTGCGGTTACATATAATCGCAAATTCCGACAGCGAGGCGGATCAGGCGGTAAAGCTACTTGTAAGGGATAGAATTTTAGAGCGGTCGGCGGATATTTTTGAGGGCGAAACCGAGCTTTACAGGGCGGAAGAAAAGGCGGGGGAAAGGCTTAATGATTTTTGCGAAACCGCCGAGCGGGTTTTAGCGGAAAACGGCTTTTCCTACGGCGCGACCGCCGAAATAGGTGTAAGCTACTTTGAGACGCGGAAATACGACGACTTCACCCTACCCGCCGGAAATTACCGCTCGCTTATAATAAGACTGGGTAAAGCAGAGGGTAAAAATTGGTGGTGCGTGGTCTTTCCCGCGGTATGTATTCCCGCGGCAAGCTCGGCTGATCTTTCGGACAGTACATCAAGTGCAAGCGCCCAAATCGCGGAGTCTCCCGAACGGTATGTTATGCGGTTCAAAACGGTGGAAATTTATGAGGATTTAAAAAAATTTTTAAACGGCAAATAAAATGCTTGCATTTTTGCTTTAAATGTGGTATCATCAGTATGTTATCGATTTAGAAAGGGGTGACAACGATGAAGGAAGGTATTCATCCGCAGTATGAAAAGGTTACTATTAAGTGCGCTTGCGGCGCGGAGTTCGAGACACGCTCTACTAAAAAGGATATCCGTTTGGATATTTGTTCTAAATGTCATCCGTTTTTCACCGGTAAGCAGAAGTTGGTAGACACCGGCGGTCGCGTTGACAGATTTAAAAAGCGTTTCAATATGGAATAATAAGCCTTTTACTCCGCAGTTGCATTATGTGACTGCGGATTTTTTTAATCAATTCGTAATTCGTAATGCGTAATGCGTAATTAAATTATTTCGTTGTCTAACGTCTAATATCTAATATCTAATATCTAAATGGGGGTGCAATGTGGAAAGCTATATTACTGTATCGGGCGAGTCGGTGGGGGAATACTCCGAAAAACGCTCCCGATTTATCGCAACCCTAAGACATACCGAAACCGAGGAGCAGGCGGCGGCTTTTTTAGCCGAAATGCGCTCGAAATACTGGGACGCACGGCATAATTGCTATGCCTATTCTATGTCGAACGGCGCGCTTAAGCGGTTTTCGGACGACGGCGAGCCCCACGGCACGGCGGGCAAGCCGATACTTGATATAATAGACGGCTCGGGGCTTACCGATATTACGGTAGTTGTCACCCGCTATTTCGGCGGCGTTCTGCTCGGTACGGGCGGGCTTGTACGCGCCTATTCCGCGGCGGCGAGGCAGGCTGTCTTGGCGGCAGAGCGGGTTAAAATGACCCCCTGCACCGTTTATAAGGCGCGGTGCGGCTATTCCGAGCTTGAACGGCTTACAAAGCTTATTACAGATAGCGGCGGCAGGGTGGAAAATACCGTCTACGCCGCCGACGTGGAGCTTGAATTTTACCTTGAGGATTCAGCCTGTGACAGCTTTCTGTTAAAGCTAAAGGAAGCCTTTGCCGCAAGGATCAGCGCACTTGAAACAGATAAAAAAATGCTCGGGGTGGCGGAATGAAAAGAAGGATAAAAAGATTCTTTATTATTTTGATTTCGGCGGCGGTTTTACTTGCTACGGCGGCGTTTGTGCCCAATTTTATCGTTATTAAGAAAACCGAAAGCAATATTGTCACCTTGGAGGAGGCGGCGGAGCTTTCCGACGTCGACTGCGCGGTAATATTAGGCGCGGGGGTGCGGGAGGGAAAGCCTACCCCGATGCTAAGGGACAGATTGCTTGTCGGGATAGACCTATATAAAAGCGGCGCGGTAAAAAAGCTCATTATGAGCGGCGACCACGGCAGTACGGATTATGACGAGGTTAATATAATGAAGTCCTTTGCTGTGGAAAACGGCGTGCCCGACGAAGATATTTTTATGGATCACGCGGGCTTTTCGACCTATGAAACAATCTACCGCGCAAGGGAGATTTTCGAGGCGGATAATATTATTATAGTCTCCCAGAAATACCACCTTTACCGCGCGCTTTATATCGCGGAGAAATTAGGAATAAAATCAGTCGGCGTTTCGGCGGATCTTGATACCTACCGCGGGCAGACAAAGCGGGATTTGCGGGAAATTTTAGCGCGTGATAAGGACTTTTTTAAGTGTATTTTTAAACCTAAGCCTACCTATTTGGGGGATAAAATACCCGTAAGCGGTGACGGAAATCTTACAAACGATTAAAAAAGTTTAAAATAAAAAAGGTTTTTCGACATTTTTATCTAATATAATAAGTGTAAGGCTTTTTTGTAAGGGAGGCTTTGGTTATGGAGAACGCAAGAACGGTTACCGAGCAAAACGAACGGCTTATTTTAAGCGATAAGGCGGCGCTTTGCGTAAATTCGAGGGGCAGAAAAATTCCCGAAAAGGAATGTGAAATACGCACCTGCTACCAGCGCGACCGCGACCGCATTATACACTGCAAGGCGTTCAGGCGGCTAAAGCACAAAACGCAGGTTTTTCTCTCTCCCGAATCCGACCATTACAGAACGCGGCTTACCCACACCCTTGAGGTTTCGCAGATAGCGCGGACTATAGCGCGGGCTTTGCGGCTTAACGAGGATTTGACCGAGGCGGTTGCCTTAGGTCACGATTTAGGGCATACCCCATTCGGTCACGCGGGGGAGCGGGCTTTAAAGGAGCTTACCGATACAGGCTTCACCCACTATGAGCAGAGCGTCAGGGTCTGCGAAAGACTCGAAAAGAACGGTAAGGGGCTTAACCTTACCTACGAGGTGTTAGACGGTATTTTGCACCATACCAAAGACGAGTGGGCGCATACGCTTGAGGGCAGAATCGTCCGTATGGCGGACAGGGTGGCGTACATAAACCACGATATAGACGACGCGGTGCGGGCGGGGGTTATAGCCGAAAGCGATATTCCCGCCGAAATTACAGACTTTTTAGGTCACACTAAAAGCGAGAGGATAAGCACCCTTGTTACCTCTATTGTAAATAACAGCGGCGAGGACATTAAAATGGACTCCGAAACCGAGGTCTATTACGATATGCTCCACAATTTCCTCTTTGACAGCGTTTATAAAAACCCTGTCGCGAAATCGGAGGAAACCAAGGTTTTGGGAATAGTAGAGGGGCTGTTCAAATATTATTTAAAAAGACCTGAAAAAATGCCCGAGGAGTATTTGAAAATTGCCGAGACCGACGGTGAAATCCGCGCGGTTACCGATTATATCGCGGGAATGACCGACCATTACGCAATAACGGTTTTTTCGGATATTTATATTCCCAAGGCGTGGTCGATTTAGTTTGAAATCAATTTTTAAGGAGGCGGTTTTGTGATACCCGAGGACGTTATAAACGAAATTAAATACCGAAACGATATAGAAACCGCCGTTTCCTCATATGTTAATCTAAAGCGCAGGGGAAAAAATTTAGTAGGGCTTTGCCCTTTCCACAGCGAAAAAACCCCCTCCTTTACGGTATATCCCGAAAACGGCTCCTTTTACTGCTTCGGCTGTGGGGTCGGCGGCGATGTATTTACCTTTACGGGGCTTATTGAAAACCTCGATTACATCGAGGCGATAAAGCTTTTAGCCGAACGCTCGGGGGTCTGTCTCTTATACACATCTGACGCTGCCGACGATATGCAGTGTGTAGA
>CAMCIX010000200.1 GCA_945875045.1 uncultured Clostridia bacterium
ACTGCAATTGGGGCAGGTCATAACATACCCGCAATTAGGGCAGGAAATATAGGTATTATGCCCCCTGCGGTTTAAAAGCAGTATAACCTGTTTTTTATTATCAAGCGTTTCGTTAACCGCCTCATAAAGTCTGCGGCTTACGGGGGAGGAATTACCGCCTAATATTTCTTTTTTCATATCAACGGTTTCCACCTTGGGTAAAACCGCACCGCCGTATCGGTTTGTAAGCTTAAATAGCGAATATTTACCCTGCCTTGCGGCGGTAAAGCTTTCGACCGAGGGTGTCGCCGAGGCTAAGCACAAAAGCCCTTTATTATAGCGCGTTCTAAAGGCGGCAAGCTCCCTTGCGTGAAAGCGCGGGGACTGCTCCGATTTGTAGGTGTGCTCCTGCTCCTCGTCAATTATAATAAGCCCTAAATCGGCAAAGGGGGCAAAAACCGCGCTCCTTGTACCGAGAGCGATAAGCGCCTTTCCGCTTCTAACCCGCTCCCACTCGTCAAGGCGCGCGCCCTGCGACATCGCGCTGTGGAAAACCGCGACCTTATCGCCGTAGCGTTCGGTGAAAATTTTAAGCATCTGGGGCGTAAGGGCAATTTCGGGAACCATTACGATAACCCCTCGCCCTTCAGCCGAAACCTCGTCGGCAAGCCTTAAAAAGACCTGAGTTTTACCCGAGCCCGTTATGCCGTAAAGCAGAGAAATATTCCCGCTTTGCTCGTTATATTTTGAAATAAGCCCGTCAAAAGCCGCCTGTTGCTCGTCGGTAAGTGTGATTTCGGTATTTTTAAGCGCCGTCTGCATTTTGCGATCGGTTCTGAAAACCCGCTTTTCAAAGCATATAAGCAGTTCACGGCTTATTAGTCCGTCAATTACCGACTGCGAAACGCCTGTGAAATATTTAATTTCCTTAACGCTTATACCGTCGGTTCCGCTTACAAGCTCGCAAACCTCCCGCTGTCTTTTAGTAAGCTTTAAATTATCAAGCTCGTCATAAGAAAAAGCCAACCGTACCCATTTTTCATTAGCGTCGTTTATTTTCCGTTTAGGCTCTCGGCTTAAAATAAGCGCCTGCTTCTCGCAAAGTCCGTCTAACAGCTCAGCCGTTACGCCGAATTTTCTTTTAAGGCTGTCTAAGTCCTTTTCGCCCTTTGCTTTCAGGTACTCGAAAATCTCCCTTTCGGTGCCGTCAAGCAAAGACATCGAGGAAAATTCCTCGTTCGCCGAATAATAGCTTATAAGCTTAAAGCTCATACCCATAGGCAGAGCGGCGCGCACCGCCTCATAATATGTGCAGAAACAGTTTTCCCGCATATACTCGCACAAGCAAAGCATTTCTCCGTTTAAAACGGGGCTTTTATCGGTAAGCGAATAAACAGCCTTAAGCCCCTTAAGCTCCGCCGAAGCAATACGGAAAATCATACCCTGCTTTTTAAGGTTTCCCTTACCGAAGGGCACCGTAACCCGCATACCCGCGGCGGCTTTACTTTGAAGCTCGGGAGGAATAATATAGCTGTAAAGCCTGTCAAAGGCAAACGCCGCGCCGTCAAGCGCTACTTGTGCCACAGCTCCCGTCATACAACTTCCTCCCGAATAATATAGGTATTATTACTTTTCCGCGGAAATCTCTCCCGCCAATTTATCAATCGCCATACTAACGGGCTTCTCGGTTGAAATTTCGCCCGCTTCCTCCATATGCTGTGAGATTTCACGTGCGTTGTGGGCAATGTCCACCACAAGACGGTATCTGTTGTCATAGTTCTGAATAAGTTTTCCGATATTGGGATTTAGCATTTTGAAAGCACCTCGTCAATAATGTTTTTTTGTCTGTCGGTTTTAAAGCTTGAGCTTAAAATCACAGATAATATATTATCGGCTGCCGCCGTAATATTGTCGTTCACAATAATATAATCGTATTCAACGGCGCGTTTTATCTCGCCGAGCGCGCTGTTAAGCCGCTTTTCGATAAGCTCCTCGGACTCTGTTCCCCTGCCGCGAAGCCGCCTTTTAAGCTCCTCAAAGGAGGGCGGCATAATAAATATGCTCACCGCCTCGGGTAGCTTTTCCCTTATCTGCGCCGCGCCGTTTACGTCAACCTCAATTATTATGTCCTTACCCTCTGCGACTGCCCTTTCGACAGGCTCGCGCGGTGTTCCGTAATAATTATTAACAAACAGATTATGTTCAAGGAGCATATCGTTATCAATCATATATTCAAATTTTTCCCGAGTTATGAAATTATATTTATCGCCCTCGCGTTCGCCCGCACGCATCGGTCTGGTAATTGAGGATATCGAAAACAGCAAATCCGGCTTGTGCCTGAAGACCTCCGACAAAACCGTGTCCTTCCCCGAGCCCGACGGTCCCGAAATTATAAATACTCCGCCCTTACTCATCTTCTTCCTCCTCATCATCGATAACGCTCTCGTCCTCGGTCATACGGTTTGCAACCGTTTCCGACTGGAGATAGGTTAAAATTATGTGGTCGCTGTCGGTTATAATAACCGCTCTTGTGCGCCTGCCATGGGTGGCGTCAATCAGCGTGCCGCGTTCCTTCGCGTCCTGAATTATGCGCTTTATAGGCGCAGATTCGGGGCTTACTATAGCAACCATACGGCTTGCGGACACCATATTGCCGAATCCGATATTAACAAGCTTCATTTATTACCCCGCCCCTTATTCAATATTTTGTATCTGCTCTCTTATTTTCTCTATTTCCGACTTTATGTCAACCACCGTATGGGCGATCTCAATATCCTGCGCCTTAGAGCCTATTGTGTTGGCTTCTCTGTTCATTTCCTGAATGATAAAATCAAGCTTTCTGCCTATCGGCTCGTCCGAATCAAGCAGACTGCAAAACTGCTTTATATGACTTTTAAGCCTTACGGTCTCCTCGGCAACCGCCACCTTGTCGGCAAATATGGCAGTCTCGGTCAAAAGGCGTTGCTCGTCAATCTGCACGTCGCCTATAAGCTCCTTAATTTTCTGCTCTAATTTCTCGCGATAGGATTTAACGGTTTCAGGGGAGCGCTCCTCAACAAACGCTACCCTTTCAAGGATAAAATCGGTGCGGGTCTTTACGTCCTTTTTAAGCCGCTCGCCCTCTGCCTCGCGCATTGAAATAAAGCTATCCATCGCCTCTTTTGCGGTTTTAAGCACCGCCGCCGTAACCGTTTCCTCAGGGAGGGTCTGCTTTTTCACCGTAAAAAGCTCGGGGTTAGAGACAAGCGACGACATTTTAACGTCATTTTTAATATGATACCTCTGCGCCATACTCTTTATCGCCGCTAAGTAGGCGTCCGCATACGTTGCATTGACCTCGACTATCGCCGCACCCTCGCTGTTGTCCTCAATTATAACCGCCGCCTCAAGCTTTCCGCGGGAGATTTTTTGCTGACAAAAGCTTTTAAGCTTTTCATCAAGGAACATATATCCTTTAGGCAGTCGCGAGGTAAACTCAAAATACCTGTGGTTGACCGATTTAAACTCAACCGTTATGTTAAGCCCGTTTTCAGAGGTCTTTGCCCTTCCGAACCCGGTCATACTCCTTACCATTCATTTCACTTCCATAACAACAATACAGTATTTCATATTATTTTATCAAAAAACAACCGCCGATGTCAACCTTTTAGTGTGTTTGTAACCTTTTTTTAACTATTTAGTGAATTTCCAAAGTAAATTCCACAGTGGAAATTGCGGTGGAATTTAGTATGTGAAAGAATTTAGTGGTAGAATTTAATCTGGGAAAAGTTGCTCATTTTTAGATTTTGAGCCTGAGGGTTATCGCCTTCCGGTGAGCCACCGCCGTAGGCGGCGCATGATTTTACATCGCACAC
>CAMCIX010000201.1 GCA_945875045.1 uncultured Clostridia bacterium
CTTCGTGACATCTCCCCACACCGTGGGGAGTCACCCTCGTCAGAGGGAGCCAAATGAGACCCCAATTTTTGCAAAAGAACCTAAAAAAACACCCCCTGCCCGAATGAGCAGGGGGTGTATTAATTATTTAGAAGCCTTTGTAGCCTTATGTTTTTTCCAGATAACCCAGAGCGGACCTGCGATAAAGAGGGAGGAAACGCCGCCCGATACAATTCCGAACGCCATCGGAATAGCGAAGGAGCGCAGGGTTGAAAGTCCGAACAGCTCGGAAACCACAACGATTGTAATAACCGCGATAAAGGTGGTAAGGGAGGTTACGAAGTTCCTCACCTTAACCATATTTATGCTCATATTGACAAGCTCGCCGATTTCCTTATCGGGATTAAGCCGCTCGTTCTCACGCACACGGTCGTACATAACGATTGTATCGTTAAGGGAGTATCCGAGGATTGTAAGGACAACGGCAATGTAGTTTGAGTCGATTTGCAGCTTGAAGAACACGCAGATAAAGAATGTGACAAGCAAATCTAAAACCAGCGCGCAAAGTGCGGTAAGCGCCGCGGAAACGCCGCCTATACGCCTAAAGCGGATACCTACATATATTACTACCAAAACCGCGGTGATAAGCACGGCGACAAGACTTTTCGCGAAGAAGGTTCCCGCAATGGTCGGGCTTACAGAGTTTGAGTTGTAAAGAAGAATTTCGTTATCGGCGAATTTCTCCTCAAGCGCCTTTGTAAGCTCCTCCTGCTTCTCGGCAGAAATGGAATCCTTGCCGACAAGACTTATTTCAAAGGTTTTGGTGTCGCCCGCAAGCGCGGTGCTTTTCGAAACGGTAAAGGAGTTATTTATTACGCCCTTGACCGTAGACTCGACATCTGCCTCGGCAAGCTCGCCCGAATAGGAATAGGCGATTTTTGTGCCGCCCTTAAAGTTAATATCAAGATTTACGCCGAAAGAAGGAATGAATGCGAAAACAAGTCCCGCAAGGAAAATAACCGCATATACGATTATTACCTTTTTGAAGGCTTTATTGAAATCAATAGTCAAATTACGCATTTTTCTTACCTCCGTAAAGCCAGGGTTTTCTTAAGAATTTGAGCTGAGATACACTCTTCAGCATTAGCTTGGAAGCAAGAATGCCCATTATGAAGTTGAATACAACGCCGACAAGCAGGGTGTATCCGAAGGAGTAAATCGAGCCTGTGATTGAAGAGCCTAAGAGGGACATAATCGGCGAGAAGATCTTGGCGATAAGGCTGTCCGGTGTGCCGAAGGCGCCCATAAGCACGACTGATACTATAACGATTGTAACGTTACCGTCAATAATTGCGCTGAGTGCGTTTTTAAAGCCGCTGTCAATAGATCCGTCAATGGTCTTGCCCTTCTTAAACTCGTCCCTTATTCTCTCGGAAGCGATAACGTTACAGTCAACGCCTACGCCGATTGAAAGGATAATACCCGCGATACCCGGAATTGTGAGGGTAAAGCTGTCGGTATTCGGGAAGAAGCCCGAAATACAGGCTATCGTACCCGCAAGCTGACCCAAAAGGGCTATGGAGGTAACCACGCCGTTAAGACGGTAGCGCAAAATCATAAGCAGACAGACAATTCCGAAAGCTATCGAGCCTGCTATGAGCATTACTTTTAAAGCGTCCGAACCCAATGACGGCGAAATTATCTGCAGCTTGCTGTCGTCAACCGTGAGGGCAAAGGGCAGAGAGCCCGCGTTAATCTTATCGGCAAGAGCCTTTGCCGCGTCAGCGTCCTCCATACCGTTTATGTACGCCGTTCCGTCGGTAATCGCTTCATTTACGGTCGGAGCGGAAATTTCTTGGTCATCCATCCAGATTGAAATTTTCTGGTTTACAAGCTCGGCAGTCGCGGTGGCAAACTTGGATTTTCCCGAATCGGTAAAATAGAGGTATACAACATAGTTGCCGTCTTCGTCAACGCCCGCCTGAGCGCGGTCAATATCCTGCGCGCCGCTTAAAATCACGTCCTCCTTGTCCTCGTTGCGGCAGAAGGTAAGCAGAGCGGTCTCGCCCAGCTCCTGCACCGCCGCCGCGGCGTCAAAATTACTTTCATCCGCCGCCCAGGGGAAACGCACGATAATCTGATGATTATCGGAATCGGTGTAAACCTCGTAATCGGTTATGTTCTTGTTGACAAGACGGGTTTCGATAATAGCCTTTGCGGCGCTCATATCGTCGTCGGTAATATCAACCTCCGCCTTATCCGGCGAAAAGACCGCCTCGACACCGCCGCGGATATCAATACCCCAGCGAATATCGTTAGCACCCTTGACATAAACCTTCCTGGTATCGCCGTAGTAGTTCTCTACCCCGAAAAAGGCGGTGTATGTAAGCGCCAGAATCAGCACGAGTACTACGAAGAAGACCGGCTTGCCTGTTCTTTTGGACTTCATTGGCAAATCCTCCACTAAATGTAATCATTTATTAATTATACATAAAAAGGCAACTAAAGTCAATCTTTTTACATTAAAACATTACAATAAACGTTAAAATAATCAAAATTACGCCCTTTCAGACGTCAATTTCTCCAAAGCGGCGTACCTTACAGCCACGCAAAGCACCTCGGACGCCTTCTTTATCTCCTCCACCGACGGATAGGAGGGGGCGATTCTTATATTAGAGTCGCAGGGGTCAACGCCGTAGGGATAGGTCGCGCCCGCGGGGGTTAATATCATTCCGGCGTTAGCGCAAAGCTGTTCTACCCGCTTAGCACAGCCCTCAAGCACGTAAAGGCTTATAAAATATCCGCCCTTAGGATTTGTCCAACGGGCGATTCCCGTACCCGAAAGCTGGTTTTCAAGCTCTGTCAGCACCGACTCAAACTTTGGACGGAGAATATCCGCGTGGCGCTTCATATGACGGGTAATATCCTCGGGGCTCTTGAACATACGGGCGTGGCGAAGCTGGTTAAGCTTGTCGGGCCCTATGGTCTGATATTTCATACGGCTCTTTAAGAGCGCGACATTGTTGGGGCTTGCCGCCTCGACCGCCACTCCCGCGCCGGGGAAGGTGATTTTAGAGGTAGAGGTAAATATAATCGGTAAATCGGGATTGCCCGCCCTTACGCACTCGTCATAAATATTAAGCAGGCTGTCCCCCTCGTCGTAGAGGTCGTGAACAACATAGGCGTTATCCCAGAAAATTCTGAAATCCCCCGCCGCAGGCTTTAAGCGCGCCATTCTTTTTACAACCGCGTCGCTGTAGGTAAGTCCCTCGGGGTTGGAGTATTTCGGAACGCACCAGATACCCTTGACAGCGGAATCCTTTACAAGCTCCTCAACCTCGTCCATATCGGGACCCTCGGCGGTCATTTTAACGGGTATCAGCTTAAAGCCGAAATACTCGGTTATAGCGAAATGACGGTCGTAACCCGGGACGGGACAGAGGAATTTAAGCTCGCCCTGTCTGCACCACGGCTCGCCGCCCATACCGTGGGTCATAGCCTGCGCTATGGTGTCGAACATCATATTAAGGGAGGAATTTCCCCCTACTATAATCTGCTCGGGCGCAAGACCTAAGATTTTCCCGAAAAGACCCTTAAGCTCTGAAAGTCCGTCAAGTCCGCCGTAGTTTCTGCAATCGATACCGCTGATGTTTTTAAAGCCGGTGTCGTTTCCCACAAGGTCGAACATCTCGACGCTCAAATCCATATTATCGAAGCCGGGCTTTCCCCTTGACATATCCAGCGACAGGTGCAACGCCCTTAGCCCTGTCTCTTATACACATCTGACGCTGCCGACGATATGCAGTGTGTA
>CAMCIX010000202.1 GCA_945875045.1 uncultured Clostridia bacterium
AGATGTAGAGAGGTCTCGTGGGCTCGGAGATGTGTATAAGAGACAGATATAATCTTGCTTCGCTTAAAAGCACGGTTAACACCGAAAGCCCGATAATCACGGCAAATATTTCCGATTCGGGAACCTATGCTATTGTAACCCGGTCGGATTCCTACGCCTCGGTGGTAAGCGTTTACGATAAATACGATAAGCCGATTTACGAATGGTACTCCGCGGAGGACGCCGTTAACAACATTGCGATTTCGCCCAACGGCAAAAAAATAGCGGTTTCTCTGTTTAACGCCTCGTCCGGGGTTTATACCTCAAAGGTCTGCGTTTTCGGCTTTGATTCGGCAAGTCCCGAATATACCGAGACCTGCGGCGACGCGCCCGTATATAATCTGGACGCTACCCACAACGCGGGCTTTTCGGTTGTATTAAAAAACGGAGTACGGTTTATTAACTGGTCGAATTACAAAAAAACCGACTATGAAAACCCCTACGCCGCGGCTATGTTCAGGGCGGGCTCGGGCGGCAGCGTTGCGGTCTTTAACCGAGCGAGCGACAGGACGGATAACCGCGTGGCAGTCTTTAATTCAAAGGGTAAGCTCAAAAGCGAATTTGAATTTAAGGGCATTATAGGTGATATTGAGATTTCGGGCGGGCATATCTATTGTATTAGCGATACTTCGGTTTTACTTCTATCGGAGGACGGCGCGGTTTTAAGAAAAGCCGAATGCGGCTTCGGCGCTAAAAGACTTTCGGTTATAGGCTCTAATCAGGTTGCGGTTATAACCGACAATCAAATTTATCAAATTAAGCTTGAACAGGAAGAGGAGAAATAATTATGGGATTAATTCTTGACTTAATAGTATTGGCAATTATTGTTTTAACGGTTATTCTTTCGGCAAAGAGGGGCTTTGTAAGAACGGTTATCGAATTGGTGGGCTTTATCGCCGCTGTTATTATATCGTTTACAATCAGTACACCACTTGGTAACACTACATATGATAAAATAATTGAGCCGCCGATTGTATCGTCGGTCACCTCCTCGGTGGATTCCGTTACGGCGGATACCGCTTCAAAAGCCGCCGACGAAATGTGGAACAGGATTCCCGGTTGGATGCAGGGAAGCGCCGAAAAGCTCGGAATTTCAAAGGATAGCATTAATAAAAGCATAGCCGATAATGTAGGCGGCGGTCTTGAAGGAACGGTCACCAAGGTTTCTCAGGACGTTATTAAGCCTGTCGTTGCGCGCTCGCTTGCCCTTGTTTATTTGGTTATTTCCCTTATTGTTCTGCTTTTGCTTGTAAAGCCGATTGCGAAATTCGTGAACAAGCTTTTCTCTTTCAGTATAATAGGAACGGCAAACCGTGTTTTGGGCGGCATTGTCGGTATTCCTAAGGGAATAATAATCGCTATGGCGTTCTGCCTTGTGATTATGCTTATAACCTCCTTCACCTCAAACGGTTTCTTAATCTTTACCGACGGGGCTATGGAAAAATCCTTAATTTTCTCGTATGTTTCGGAGTTCAAATTCCTTTAATCGGACTTCTTAATATAAAATAACGCCGTGCCGCCGCCGCTCGGCGTTTACTGCCCACAGGCTTAAAGGCGGCGGAATGGAGACAGCTATGAAACTTTGCTCAAAATGTAAAAAACGTCCCGCGGTGGTTTTCCTGTCGGACGCTATGAACCCAAATGCCGAGCCCAACGGGCTTTGCCTTGTCTGCGCTAAGGAATTAGGCATAAAGCCTATCGACGATATGCTTAAGAAAATGAATATTTCGGACGAGGATATCGAGCAGATGAGCGACCAGTTTATGGATTTGATGTCGCTTGACGGAGAGCCCGACGACGCTGAGCTTAACGACGAGACCTTTGATTTAGGCACCGCCCCCGCAATACCGATGTTTAATAAGATTTTAGGTAGTCTTACGGGTACAGGCAATTCCGAAAAGGAGAAAGAAAATAAATCCGACATTAAGGACGGCGGGGATAAAAAACCGAAGAAAAAACGCCGCCGTTTTATGGAGCAGTATTGCACAAACCTCACCGAAAAGGCGAGAAACGGACAGATCGACGTTATAATCGGCAGGGAAAAGGAGCTTTACAGGACTATCCAGATTCTCTCCCGCCGCACCAAAAACAACCCCTGCCTTATAGGCGAGCCGGGCGTGGGCAAAACCGCTATAGCCGAGGGCTTGGCGCTTAAAATAGCAAGCGGCGACGCGCCTGCCAGACTGCTTGATAAGGAAATTTATCTCCTTGACCTTACGGGGCTTGTCGCGGGGACCCAGTTCCGCGGTCAGTTTGAAAGCCGCGTAAAGGGTCTTGTTGAGGAGGTTAAGAGCGCGGGAAATATAATTTTGTTCATTGACGAGATTCATAACCTTGTCGGCGCGGGGGATTCCGCCGAGGGGTCTATGAACGCGGCGAATATCCTAAAGCCCGCCCTTTCCCGCGGTGAAATTCAGGTTATCGGCGCCACCACCTTTAAGGAGTACCGCAAGTATATCGAGAAGGACGCGGCTTTGGAACGCCGTTTCCAGCCCGTTACGGTCGAGGAACCCTCTCTTGCCGAGGCAGAAGAGGTGCTTATGGGGGTTAAGGGCTATTACGAGGGCTTCCACGGCGTTACTGTGCCCGACAGTATAGTTAAAAAGGCGGTTCTGCTTTCGGAACGCTATGTTACCGACCGCTATCTGCCCGATAAGGCTATCGACCTTTTGGACGAAGCGTGCGCCTGTGCAAGCCTTGCAAACAAGGCGGTTGACGAGCTTTATCTCGCCAATAAAAAAATAGCCGAGTACTCTGTAGAGCTTGAAAACCTTGAAAGCGAGGTTGAAAACCCCGATTACGAAAAGCAGGCTATGGTTAAGTCGGAGCTTGAAAAGTATAAAAATATCGCGGAGGGGCTGTATGAGCCCGCCTCTCACAACACCGTGACCGACGCGGATGTTGCAAAGGTTATCGAGCTTTGGACGGGAATACCCGCCTCAAAGGTTGAGGAAAGCGACCTTAAAAAGTTAGCGGGGCTTGAAGACGCGCTTAATAAGCGGATAATCGGTCAGGAGGAGGCGACACGCCTTGTTGCCGCGGCGGTTAAGCGTTCAAGGGTGCATACAAGCAATCTCCGCCGTCCCGCCTCCTTTATATTTGTAGGACCTACGGGCGTCGGCAAAACCGCCCTTGTAAAGGTGCTGTCCGAACAGCTTTTTGATACGCCCGAGACCCTTATCCGCCTTGATATGTCGGAGTTTATGGAGAAGCACTCGGTCTCCCGCATTATCGGCGCGCCTCCCGGATATGTCGGCTATGACGAGGCGGGTCAGCTTACCGAAAAGGTGCGCAGAAAGCCCTATTCCGTAGTGCTTTTTGACGAGATTGAAAAGGCTCACCCGGATGTTTTAAATGTGCTTTTGCAGATTCTTGACGAGGGCAGAATTACCGACGCTCAAGGGAGAACCGTTAACTTTGAAAACACCGTAATCGTTATGACCTCCAACGCGGGCAGTGAAAAGGCAGAAAACCTTTTGGGCTTTGGCAGAACCCAGGCGGACGCGTCAAAGGAAAAGGCGCTTAAGGCGCTTGAGGGTTTCCTGCGTCCCGAATTTATCGCCCGAGTTGACGAAATCGTGGTATTCAGTCCCCTGAATGAGGAGTCGCTCTCAAAAATCGCGGCTATAATGCTTGACGAGCTAAAGGCTTCCCTCAAAGAAAGGCTTATTAAATTCTCTTATGACTGTCTCTTATACACATCTCCGAGCCCACGAGACCTCTCTACATCT
>CAMCIX010000203.1 GCA_945875045.1 uncultured Clostridia bacterium
GATGCTTATGTGTACCGTAAGGCGCAACGAGGTTTCGGCTGTCTGCCGTATCGCAAGGGAGCTTGACGGCAAAGCCTTTATAGTCATAGCCGAGGCGGGAGAAATTTTAGGCGAGGGTTTTAAGAGTAATTAGCATAAAATTAAATTTTTTAAATTGTTAAAAGTTATACTTGAAATTTCAAGAATTTGTGGTATAATAGATTCTGCTCAAACAATATATAGTGTATTAGGTTGCCGAGCACCATAATATCGGCGGGAGGAAAATTCAGATGAAAATAATTAAAAGAAGCGGAGCAGAGGTAGATTTTGACGCGAAAAAAATCGAAATAGCGGTTAAAAAAGCCAATGAAAGCGTAGTTCCCAGCGAACGTATGTCGGACATTCAGATAAAGCGCATTGCCGAGGATGTCGAGAGCGCGGCGGTAAACGTCAACCGTTCGCTCGGCGTTGAGGAAATACAAGATATGGTAGAGGATCAGATTATGAACCAGCGCGCCTTCAGCGTTGCGCGCCGCTACATAACCTATCGCTATCAGCGTGCGCTTGTAAGAAAGTCGAACACCACCGACGAGCAGATTTTAAGCCTTATCGAGTGCAATAACGAGGAAGTAAAGCAGGAAAACTCCAATAAGAACCCGACCGTCAACAGCGTTCAGCGGGACTATATGGCGGGCGAGGTAAGCAAGGATATTACCAAGCGCTTGCTTCTCGATTCGGACATTGTTGAGGCGCACGAGCAGGGAATTATCCATTTCCACGACGCGGATTATTTTGCCCAGCATATGCACAACTGCGACCTTGTAAACCTTGAGGATATGCTGCAAAACGGCACGGTTATTAGCGGTACCCTTATCGAAAAGCCCCACAGCTTTTCGACCGCCTGCAATATCGCGACCCAGATTATAGCTCAGGTTGCCTCCTGCCAGTACGGCGGGCAGAGCATAAGTCTTACCCATTTAGCTCCCTTTGTGGACGTAAGCCGTAAGAAAATATATAACGAGGTGTGTGACGAATTCCGAGACATCGGCGCGCCGCTTGACGAGAAAAGGGCTAAGGAAATCACCGAAAAGCGCCTTTTAAAAGAGATTTCAAAGGGCGTTCAGATGATACAGTATCAGGTTGTAACCCTTATGACCACTAACGGACAGGCTCCCTTTGTCACGGTGTTTATGTACCTTAACGAGGCTAAGAACGAGCAGGAGAAAAACGACCTTGCCCTTATTATCGAAGAGGTCTTAAAGCAACGTTATCAGGGTGTAAAGAACGAAAAGGGCGTATGGATTACCCCCGCCTTCCCCAAGCTTATTTATGTTCTCGAGGAGGACAATGTTAAGGAAGGCAGTAAATACTGGTATTTAACAAAGCTTGCCGCTAAATGCACCGCAAAGCGTTTAGTACCCGACTACATTTCCGAAAAGGTAATGCTTAAAAATAAGGTTGATAAAAACGGCGAGGGTCATTGCTACACCTGTATGGGCTGCCGCAGCTTTTTAACTCCTTATATCGACGAAAACGGCAAACCGAAGTATTACGGCCGCTTTAATCAGGGCGTTGTCACGGTAAACCTTGTTGATATAGGTCTTTCTGCCGAAAAGGATATGGATAAATTCTGGGAGATTTTCGACGAGCGTATGGAGCTTTGCCACAGGGCGCTTCAGGCGCGTCACGAGCGTCTTACGGGTACTGTTTCGGACGCCGCTCCGATACTCTGGCAGTACGGCGCGCTTCTTAGGCTTAAAAAGGGCGAGACGATTGACAAATATCTCCATGGCGGCTATTCCACCCTATCCCTCGGCTATGCGGGACTTTGGGAATGTGTTTACAGTATGATAGGCAAAAAGCTTACCGAACCCGAGGGCGAGGAATTCGGTCTCGAAATTATGAAAAAGCTTAACGAGTACACCGCTAAATGGAAGGCGGCGGAGAATATCGACTACTCGCTCTACGGTACTCCCCTTGAAAGCACGACCTATAAGTTTGCAAAGTGCCTGCAAAAGCGCTTCGGCACGGTAAAGGGCGTGACCGACAGGAATTATATAACCAACAGCTACCACGTTCACGTTACCGAGGATATTGACGCCTTCGACAAGTTAGCTCTCGAGGCTAAGTTCCAGGCGCTCTCGCCGGGCGGCGCTATTTCCTACGTTGAGGTTCCCAATATGCAGAACAATCTTGACGCTGTGCTTTCGGTTATGCAGTTTATTTACGACAATATTATGTATGCCGAGCTTAATACCAAGAGCGACTACTGCCATAACTGCGGCTATGACGGCGAGATTGAAATTAAGGAAAACGAGGACGGAAAGCTGGTTTGGCGCTGTCCCAACTGCGGCAACACCGATCAGGACAGAATGAACGTTGCCCGCCGCACCTGCGGTTATATCGGTACCCAGTTCTGGAATCAGGGCAGAACGCAGGAAATTAAGGAAAGAGTACTGCATCTTTAATTTAGATGTTAGACGTTAGACTTTAGACATTAGACGGGACGGTGTACGCACCGTCCCATACTCATATTTTTTTCGGTGGTTATGGAATGAATTACGCGGCGCTTAAAAAATTTGACATTGCAAATGGTCCCGGGGTCAGGGTTTCGCTTTTTGTAAGCGGCTGCCGCCACCACTGCAAAAACTGCTTCAACCGCGAGGCGTGGGATTTTGATTTCGGAAGCCCCTTTACAAAACAGACCGAGGAAGAAATCCTTGCCGAGCTTGACAAGGACTATATAAAGGGCTTGTCGCTTTTGGGCGGCGAGCCGTTCGAGCCTGAGAACCGCGCGGCGTTAACCCAAATGCTTAAAAGGGTCAGGGAAAAATATCCCGAAAAAACCGTTTGGTGCTATACGGGCTTTGAGTTTGAAAGATTAAAAGACCCCACCGCTAAGGCTATGCTTTCCTTGATAGACGTGCTGGTGGACGGGAAATTTGTAGAGGAGCTTAAAAGCCCCGACCTTATTTTCCGCGGCTCGTCGAATCAGCGAATTATAGACGTTAAAAAATCGCTCGAAGCGGGAGAGGTCATATGGCTTGAGGGAGTATGGCGCAGAAAAATGGGCTCGGGAAATATTTACGAATAGGAAGTATTGATTATGGTAAAGGTTAATTTTAAAAGGCTTGATAAGAACGCGCACGCGCCGACCTACGGCTCGGAATACGCCGCGGGAGCGGATTTGTACGCTTTAACAAATGGCGAAACGGTGCGTTTTTCTCCGGGTGAGACTAAAATGATACATACGGGACTTGCGGTTGAAATACCCGTCGGCTACGCGGGGCTTGTTTACGCCCGCAGCGGAATCGCTACAAAAAGGGGACTTGCCCCTGCAAACAAGGTCGGCGTTATTGACAGCGACTACCGCGGCGAGGTTATGGTCTCGCTCCATAATCACTCAAACACCGAGCAGGAAATTTCCGACGGCGAGCGTATAGCCCAGCTTGTGATAGCTCCCTTTTTGGCGGCGGAGTTCTGCGAGACAGAGGAGCTTTCGGATACTGTCCGCGGCGAGGGCGGCTTCGGCTCAACAGGTAAAAAATAATTATTAAGTACAAAAAGAAATAAACCGCCAAACCTTCGCGAAGTCAGCGGTCTAAATTCTATTAGCGTTTTCTGTAGGGGTAACCGTCTATCGGTTGCCTTTCTGTTATTATTATAACAAATTTTCCCGATTTGTCAGGTTTTAATCATTGTCGTAAAGATAACGTTAAAATATAATTGACAAATAAGTGTAAATTGTGTAAAATGATAGCAGTGCGTAAAGCCTGTCTCTTATACA
>CAMCIX010000204.1 GCA_945875045.1 uncultured Clostridia bacterium
GTGCGCTTGTTTGTTCTTTGATTGTGATTAAAAAGAAGGACGGCTATATCTCCTCGGTCAAGGCGCAAATTTCCGAAAATCAAAGCCGTATAGAAACGGCTCAGGCTAAAATTTCCGAATACGAAAATCAGTTAGCCGAAAAGGACAAAGCCAATACCGACATAAGCGCTCAGCTTGAAGCGGCGCAGAACGAAAAGAAGAAGCTTGAGGACGAAAACGCGGCGCTCAAGGAAAAAATCAAAACCCTGAGCGCCCAAAAGGCGGTCAATTCTCCCCAATCGGCCGTGCCGAGCGGACAGAAGGTCTGCTACCTTACCTTTGACGACGGACCCTCCGCAAACACCCTTAAAATTCTTGATATTCTTAATAAATACGGGGTCAAGGCGACCTTTTTTGTCATAAATTCGGCTGATATAGGCTACGTCAAAAACATTTACGAGGCGGGACATACGGTAGGGCTTCACACCGCTACCCATAATTACTCTCAAATTTATGCAAGCACCGACGCGTATTTCAACGATCTGCAGCAGATTTCCGACAAGGTGGAGAGCATTATCGGTATAAAGCCGACCGTTATGAGATTTCCCGGCGGCAGCAGTAATAAGGTTAGCGCAAAATACTGCGGCGGTATTATGACGCGCCTTGTTTCCCTCGTTCAGGAGCGGGGATATTCCTATTTTGACTGGAATGTAGCCTCGGGCGACGCAGACTCAAACACCCCGAGCTATACCTACATAAGAAACAATGTTTTAAACTCTGCAAAAAATAAAAACTCCGCCTGCGTGCTTATGCACGACTCGTCGGTTAAGACTACAACGGTTCAGGCCTTGCCTGAGATAATCGAGGGACTTACGGCAATGGGCTATCGCTTTGAAGCTCTGACGCCCGAGACCTACGGCTATCACCACCGGAATTTAAACAATTAATTCTTTATTTAAGATTTTTAAAAATTCTCGCTTCTGTGGTCGAGCTTACGCTGTTTTCGAGGTAGTCGATAAGCCTGTCCGCCCTGTCCGTAGAAATAAAAAGCTCAAATATTTCGGGATTCATAAACTGCTTATGTACCGCGTTTTCAAGCTGGGCGATAAGGCTGTCAAAATATCCGTTTATGTTAAAAACCGTAATCGGCTTTGAATGTCTGCCGAGCTGTTTTAAAGTAAGTATTTCAAAAAACTCGTCAAAGGTGCCAACCCCTCCGGGGGTCATAATAAACGCGTCAGACTTTTGCTCCATAAGCGCCTTACGCTCCCGCATAGTCTCGGTAAAAATAAGCTCGGTGCAGTTATCGAACAGAATCCCGTCCACGTTAAGAAAGGACGGAACCACGCCGATAATCTCTCCTCCGCGGGAGTAAGCGCCCCTTGCCGCGGCTCCCATAAGCCCCGCCGCGCCGCCGCCGTAAATAAGGGTATGACCTCTTTCGGCAATTTTCGCGCCCAGCTCCTCGGTCGGGTTTACATAGGCTTTTGCAATAGCGCTGCTTGAAGCGCCGTATAGACAGATATTCATAATCCACCGCCTGATAATTCTTTTATTTGTTCTTCGTCTAATACTGTTATTCCGTTCTGCTTTAAAAGCTTAGCGCAGACCCCGTCGCCCGATACCGTTTTACCGGAAAAGCTTCCGTCGTAGATCTCTCCGCTTCCGCAGGAGGGACTTTTTTTCTTTAAAACCGCTGTATCGCAATTAAAAATTCGTGCTAAGCGCAGTACCTCCTCGGCTCCGCGGATATATTCGGCGGTTTTATCCTCGCCCGCACAGTTTAAAACCCTGCCGTCCTTTATTTCGCAGGGAATTCGCGGGGTGGGAAGCCCGCCTAAAATCTCGGGACAAACAGGTATCAGAGCGTATTTATCCTTAAGCGCAATAACCCTTGCGTCGGGCTTCGATTTCCCGTCATAGCGACAGGCGACCCCCAAAAGGCAGGCGCTTACCAATATTTTTTTCATAGCCTTTTACCGTTTAAAACCGCGTTTACCAGCCTTTCACCGACATATTCAAGCTTGAGCGAGAAAAAGGGCACCTTTTGCTCGATAAGCTTTAGGAAAATTTTATCTCCCTCCCAAATAGGCAGATTGTAAAGCGCTTGCTTGTCCACCCATTCAAGTACGCCCTCGTCGCAGTCGATGAGCGTTCCCGAAAAATCGTCGGAGTGGAATATGTGCATATATTCGGTTTCCCATTTGTCCGAAACAAAGGTGACGATACCGCAATATCGGCAGGAGTTAAGGGTAAGCCCCGTTTCCTCTGCCACCTCGCGCGCGTTACATTCCTCGGGGCTTTCCTTGTCGATAAACTTTCCGCCTATGCCGACCCATTTATCCTGATTAAGGTCGTTTTGCTTTTTAACGCGGTGGAGCATAAGATATTTGCCGTCCTTTTCGATATGGCAAAGGGTGGTGTTTTGCATTATCCGTCCTCCTCCGCGCGGTCTTCGCTGTCGGAAGTATCCTCGGGAACATAGCCGTTGATATAGAATATATCCGAGTTAATATTCTTCTGATCAAATATATTGTTGTACTGGATTTTTTCGTATTCGTCTAAAAGACTGCTGTAGGGCGAAACATCGCTCCATTTGTAGTAGTTGTTCTCGTTGTCGATATAACCCACCGTGTCGATTACAGGCAGGGTTTCGGCAAGCTTTAAAAGATACTTGTTGTATTCGGTAAGCTTTACCCCCGCAACCTCTAAAACCAGCGAGGAGAGGTAGTTGGAGCTTAGCT
Organism: uncultured Clostridia bacterium; assembly: GCA_945875045.1. Taxonomy (GTDB): domain Bacteria; phylum Bacillota; class Clostridia; order Oscillospirales; family Acutalibacteraceae; genus UBA737. Next base: position 2,724 of record CAMCIX010000204.1, read on the forward strand.
TGTCAATCTGCTTTTCCTCAATATCGTAGTTAGCCCATATAATAAATGGGGTTGTGTGGCGGAGCTGTTCCTGCTCGGGGGAAAGTCCCGAAAGACTGTCTACCCCCATAACCTCGGCGATAAATTCGGTCTCGACCGTGGGCTGGTGGTCGCCGAACATACAGATTATCGTAGGCTCCTTGACCTTTGTAAAGTAATCAATAAGCTCCCTAAAAGCGTCGTCGCTCGCCTTTACAAGAGAAAGATATTTATTTGCCTTGGTGTAATCCCTTGAAACCGAGGTTGCGTAAATGCATTCGTTAAAGTTTACACAGCTTGTGGTGTAGCCGCCGTGATTCTGCATTGTAACGTTAAAAGCAAAGTAGGGCTGGGATTTATCGCGGTTTTCGTAATCCTCGATAAGGAGCTTGTAGTTATAGGAATCGCTTACATACTGGCGGATAAGCATATTACTGCCGGGGTAGTATTGGTCGATTAGGGACTGCAGGTAATTAGGGTCGCTGCCGTTGTTCTGATATTCCCGCATAAGCGAAATATCCATAATATCTTGAAGGCTTGTAAATTTGTTAAAGCCTAAATAGTTATAAACCTTGTAGCGGTTCCAGCCCTCGGAGTAATAGGGGTGAAGCGCATAAGAGGAATAGCCCTGCGCCTTAAGGGTTGAAACAAGGGAGGCAAGCGGGTTCTTGATATAGAGCATATAGGCGTTACTGCCCGAGGGCAAAAAGGCGGTGGTATGACCGGTCAAAAATTCAAATTCGGTATTAGATGTGCCCGCGCCGACTACGGGGACGTACAGATTACCCTTTACCGTGTTTTCGGTAAGGCTCCGCATAAAGGGCATATAGTCCTCGTTGGTGGTAAGATTTCCGAGAATACTAAGGTCGGCAAGGGACTCGTTCATTATACAGATAATGTTCGGCTTGTCGTAATCGTCTTCCGTATTGTTGGTATTGTCTTTATTGTCAGAGTTCTCCATTACGCTGCTGTCTCTTATACACATCTCCGAGCCCACGAGACCTCTCTACATCTCG
>CAMCIX010000205.1 GCA_945875045.1 uncultured Clostridia bacterium
ATATATACACGTTCAATATACTATAGATAAATTGCCTGAAGAAATCAATGTGACACAGCCCACCTTATCGCACCATATGAAAATCCTTTGCGACTTGGGGGTTGTCGTGGGCAGAAAGTACGGCAAGTGGACTCACTACTCTATTTCTATTAAAGGCGTTGAATATGCGGCGAAATGCTTAGAGTCACTTACCGCGGATGACGAATAATTTGCCGACGGTAACATTAACTATATTAAAGAGGGATAATATGAGCTTAGAAACCGAGCGACTAATTCTACGACCCTGGAAAGCGGAGGACGCTGAAAGCCTATACAAATACGCAAGCGATGACCGTGTAGGTCCTATTGCGGGCTGGAACACCCATAAAAGTGTTGAAGAAAGCAGACAGATAATCAAGGATATTTTATCGGCGGAGGGTATATATGCCGTTGTGCTTAAGGAAACGAACGAGCCTATCGGAAGTATCGGCTTAATGACAGGCAAAAAAAGCAATTTTGATTTACCTGAAAACGAGGCTGAAATCGGCTATTGGATAGGCGTTCCCTATTGGGGACAGGGTTTAATTCCGGAAGCCGTAAACGAGCTTATTCGATATGCCTTTGAGGAATTAAATATAGAAAAGCTATGGTGCGGTTATTTTGACGGCAACGAAAAATCAAAGCGCTGTCAGGAAAAATGCGGCTTTAGATATCACCACACCAATAAGGACATCTATTGGTCGTTGACGGACAATATACGAACCGAGCATATAACCTGTCTTACAAAACGGTATGTCCGCCCACTTACAAGCCTTGAAATACCCAAGGCTGTAGGCTTAATTTGGGAGGTTTTCCTACAGTTCGACGCGCCCGATTACTCGAAAGAGGGCATAGAACATTTCAAGGCAAATCTTGACGATAAAGAACGGAATAACGCTATGAAATGGTACGGAGCTTTTGATAACGGAAATCTGATAGGCGTATTGGCTATGCGGGAATCAAATCATATCGGCGGATTTTTCGTTAAGGGCGAGCATCAGGGCAAGGGAGTCGGAAAGATGCTTTTTGAAGCAATGAAGGCCGATTGTACGAATAAGGAAATTACGGTTAACGCCGCTCCCTATGGAGTTAAGATATACAAAGCCCTCGGCTTTATCCCAACGGACAAGGAGCAGACGGTTGACGGCCTGCGCTTTACGCCTATGGTTTATACGGAAAAAGAGAAATAAAAGTATAGCTAAATTTGATAAATTATCCGAAACGCGCAAATCCACGCCTTTCACACAAATTAATAGTATAGTATACAAGCCGCCCCTCATATTTTTTTAATAGAAAATAAGTCCGAGACAGAAGCCGAAATGCTCCTGACGCCTCGGACAAAAGGGGAAATACATATGAGGTTTTTTATTATCACCAAAAAGCACCTGATGCTCGGAATAGTCGCGGTTTTAGCGGTTATAGGCATAACCGTAGGCTCGGTCAAGACCTTTGCCAACACCGACCGCAAGCTCCCGATTTACTGTGTTGAGACAGATAAAAAGCAGGTAGCCATAAGCTTTGACGCGGCGTGGGGCAACGATGACACGCAAACTCTTATAGACATTCTAAAGGAATACAACGTTCCCGCAACCTTTTTTGTCGTAGGCTCTTGGGTTGATAAATACCCCGAATCGGTAAAGGCGCTCGCCGATGCGGGACACCAGATTCAAAACCATTCCAACACCCACCCGCATATGCCCCAGCTTTCAAAGGAGCAGATGATAGATGAACTGCAAAGCTGTAACAAAAAGATTGAAGCGGTAACAGGCGTCTGCCCTACCCTACACCGTCCGCCCTACGGCGACTATGACAACGCGCTTATAGAAGCCACCGAAGGAATTAATATGCATACTATCCAATGGTCGGTTGAAACACTTGCAACAAAAGTAATAGTGTGATATAATATGCAAGGGAAAGATATCTTTTGTGGTGCTTCAAGCAGTGAAAAAGATAGGATTTTCAAAGAAATACTTGATATTATATTTTCAAAAAAAGGGGATGTTGAAAGTGATAGCGATATATGCGAGACAGTCGGTAGACAAGAAAGACAGTCTTTCAATAGAAACTCAAATTAATCTTTGCACCAATTACATAAATGCCAGCCCACACTCTGAAACGATTGAAACATATCAGGATAAAGGTTATTCAGGGAAAAATATCCATAGACCTGATTTTACACGAATGATGGCAGATATAGAAAGTGGCAAAATATCAAAAATCGTTGTTTACAAACTTGATAGAATAAGCAGAAATCTTTTAGATTTTATGAGTATGTATAAAATCTTTAATGAGCATAAAATTGAGTTTTGTTCCGTAAATGATACTTTTGACACTACTACCCCTATGGGTCGAGGTATGTTAAAAATTGCAATGGTTTTTGCAGAAATGGAACGAGAATCAATTCAACTCCGTGTTAAAGACAACTACTATGAACGAATAAAGGATGGCAGATGGGCAGGAGGACCTGCACCATACGGTTTTAAAAACGGAAGAACAAAAAACAATATACCAACACTTATTAGAGTGAATGATGAAATCACTGCCGTTAAATTAGCATTTAACCATTATGAAGATGATTTTTCAATGTCTCTTGGCAAGGTGGCAAGATTACTTGAAAGCAAGGGATACCAAAGCAGAAAACGAAAAGCATTTGACAATGTTACTATCGGTCGCATTTTACAAAACCCTGTTTATGCAATAGCAGATGAAACATTATACAAGTTTTTCAAAACAAGAAAGGCAAAAATACTTAACCCCATAGAAGAATGGGATGGAACTCGTTCTGCAGTAATTGTCGGTAAAAGAGTTGCAAACAACAACACAAGAAAATATACTGACTTATCTGAACAAACGGTTTATTTAACCAATTTTAAGGGTGTAATAAAATCAAGACAATTTGTAAAGGTGCAAGAACGGTTGGCACAAAACCAACAAATCAAAAGAGCGAATGCACCCACACGAATGAAAGAATTAGCAGGTCTTTTGAAATGTGCAAAATGTGAATATGCTATCAAGATTTACAATGACCCTAAATTAGATTGCTATAATAATCGTGGCTTGCATAGTTGCGATGCACAGTTTAAAACAGTTGATTTTGAAGAATTAAGAAAAAGTATTCGTATAAAGGTTTTGGATGTTATAAAACACTTGGCAGAACGAGTTGAAGAAAGCGAAAGAGGTTATAAAAAAATTGAAGAAGAGTTAAATAAATTAGTTGAAGAAAGGGATAATCTTGTTTCCCTTTCTCGTGGTAAAACCAAATTAGAAAAAGCATTTGCAGATACCATTGAAAGAATACAAGACCAAATAGAACAAAAGGAATTACAACTTTCAACATACACTCCTATTAGATATGAAGCCTTTAATTTTGATATTATTGAAATTGAACTTGCTGATGTTGAAAAAGCAAAGGAAATTTACCGAAAACTTATTAAACGAGTTTTACTCGAAGAAAACGGCGATTATACAATAGAGTGGAAGATATAACAAAAAATGCTATGGGGAAATATCCTCATAGCATTTTCTTTCATAGTCCTAATAACTGTTTTTTCTTTGCATCAAATTCGGCACTTCGGAAAATTTTGTGTAAAAAGTAATCCAAACAGATAAGAAAATAGATAACAAATATGGTTTTCCGTTCAGAAAGCGGAGGGATTCATTTGCCCGTGTTAGCTGCTCGCTCTATGCTGTATGACGGTATGCGCACCGCAGGTGTGAATAACGGCAT
>CAMCIX010000206.1 GCA_945875045.1 uncultured Clostridia bacterium
CCGAAGCCGGATATACACAAAACTAAATAGCCGATCATCTCGTTATGACAAACAATAGCGGCGTTTCAAAAAGAATAGCAAAACTCCAAAAAGATTTTGAAAGAAAAACTGGCGTTAAAATTTCATAAGAATAAAAAACTTGCGGTAGTAATCCGAAAAAGATTGCTACCGCTTTTTTGTTTATATAAATAATACTCCCATATTTTCTGAAAATGATGAGAAATATTTTTTGAAATCAGGAATATTTTACCCTTTCTAATGTCGTTATAGGGTGGAAGGAAAATAGGATATTGCTACCATTTTTCAAAATTACATAGAAAAGAATATCGGAAACCGTTCCCGATATTCAAAAAATGAAAAGGAGTATTAAAAATGCAAAACGAAGAAAAGGCAATTTTGGTAGCCGCTTTCGAAAAGAAAAGGCGGCGTGGAAGATCGACAATTTTTCAAAAAGACCACATGGAGGACTTTGAAAAATACTGTCAGTCTTTAGGAGACGAGCATACCCGCAGAACGCTGGCGGCTCAGTATTATCGTTCATCTGTTTTTTGAATTTTAAAGAGACACATAGATATCCCTTATCTCGAAGAAATTTTCAAAACTTGTCCATGCTCGTGTGTTCAAAAAGATGAAATTATGGAACAGATCGGACGAATGTATGTGCAAGACGGATACGGTGAAGACATCGTCGTGAAAGCGGCAACGCTGTCCGCATTCTATTATAACAGCAACACCGTAAAAAAATTGCGGCATATCTACGGCGTGTCAGAAAAGCAAAAAGTTTGATGCATAATAATTCCGGCAGCCGCTTCCGAAATTTCAATATGGTGATACCTAAAAATTGGGACTCACCAAAAGTATTAATTTACTGCCACAACTACTACATAGGCATAATGAGGACCGGCTGACAAGTCGGTCTTTTGTTATGCCTGATTTTTGAAAGGAGATGATTAAAATTGATTGTATTAAAACGGCCTTAGCTGATGGCATCGGTATAGCAAGCATCGCGTTTGGGTGCACACACCGCAAACACACTTGTTAGGGGGGAGTCCCCTAAAACCCCTTAAGAAAAAATAAATCAAGGAAGGATGATGTTAATTCATGGAGAAGAAAACAGAAAGAATCAAGTTTTGGCTGACAGATAAGGAACTAAAACAAATTGACCGCAAAGCGAAAAAGCTCGGTATGAATCGCTCCGAGTATATTCGCTATCTCATCGCCAACAGCAAGCTTGTCCACACGCCGGAGATTGATTATGAAAGTTACTACAACAGACTTAAATTTATCAGCGATAAGATAAACAACCACCTGATATTTTTGAATCAAACCGGCACATTGGACGAGCCGCAGTTTCATACGCTCTGCGAGGAGGCGGTGGAAACAGCAAAACAACTATCTAATGAGCTGACCGAAAAGCTGGATATTGAAATTGAAAAATCAAGGGAGGTGAATGCTTGAGAAACGGAAAGCACTATGTCCCTGTTCGGATGACAAAAGCCGAAAAAGAGACTTTCTTAAGGATCAGTAAACTATGCAACGCCCCTGAGAAAACAGTTCTGTATTGGCTTGTAAATGACATGATTGTCTACGAAAAGCCGCCGGAGACCTTTTTCAAAATCACAAGGTTGATGCTGAGACTGCAAATAAATGTAGATCATATTTGCCTCAGCAGATACGGATTGTCGGAAGCAATAAAGATGAAATATCACAGGTTTTCAAAAGCACTGAATAATTACGATTGCGAGATCCTTTACAAAGGATTATTCGCAGAAGCACACTACGGTGAAGACCGTAAATAACAGCATTGAAAGGCAGTAATTATGAAACACACAAACCATACTGCCGTTTCAATCATATTTTTCTATACACAATTTTCTACAAGAGACGGCAGACAAAAAGAAAAAATGAAATATGAAAGGATTATGTTGAATGAAAAACGAAACCAAAACGTCTGCCGAAAAGGTAGTAAAGCAACCCAAACCGAAGCTTATGAGCATTAAACTTGAAAAGCTTCACCCGTTTGAGAATCACCCGTACAAGGTACTTGACGATAGCTCCATGACTGAGCTTGTAGAGAGTATCAAAGAATACGGACTGCTCAACAGAATTATTGTCAGACCGATGGACGATACCCCCGAAGAATATGAAATCATATCCGGTCACCGGCGAGTACACGCCGCCGAGCTTCTTGAAATGAAAGAAGTACCGGCAGTTGTGCATTTTATCGACCGTGACGAGGCGACAGTTATGATGGTAGATTCAAACTGTCAGAGAGAAAAACTAACGCTTATGGAAAAGGCTCGTTCTTACCGTATGAAAGCAGATGCGTTATCGCACCATGGCAAATCTTTGGGACAGAATGTCCCGAAGTCCGAGGACAATCGAACTACAGCAAAAATAGGTAATGAAGCCGGCGACAGCTACAAAACTGTTCAGAGACTTATACGCTTGACTTATCTTGTTCCCGAACTTCAAGAGTATGTGGACTGCGGCAAGATGAAAATGCTTCCGGCGTATGAATTGTCATTCCTTGATGAAGAAGCGCAGAGGGATATTGTTGACAATATTGATGCAACCGAAACTTTTCCGTCCCACGCACAAGCTCGCCGTATGCGAAAAGCATTTGAGGAAGGCAAGCTTGACTATGATGCCGTAACCGAAATCATGGCGGAGGTCAAGCCCAACCAAGTGGAGAAGATCAAAATACCCATGGACGATATACGCAAATATGTGCCGAAATCCATGACACCCGCTGAAATGCAGGCATACCTGATTAAGCTCGTAAAACAGGACTACGAACGTCAGCATAACCGCGACGCAAGATAAGGAGTGTGCTTATGGATAAGTTTATTGTAGGCTTCGGAAGTGCGCCGCACGAGTATGTCATCAACGGTGTAAAATATGTAGTTGAATCGAGATTTCAAAAGCCTGATTACAAAAAGCCAAGAGAAAACACCTTGTTGAATAACCGTATCGGGAATTATCTCACAAGCGATTTCGCAGATTTGCCGTCTGTCGATGCAGATAATATAATAGACACTGAATATGATTGTACGGCTGCCGGAAAGGAGGAAAACAATGCAGCCGAAAACTAAAAAAGACAAAATCGGGATAACGGCGCTTTACTGCCGGTTGTCCCGTGACGACGGAATGGACGGTGAAAGCAATTCCATCGTGAATCAAAAGAATCTGCTCTTGCAAAAAGCAAAAGAAAAGGGACTGACCGATACCAAGTTCTATGTTGATGACGGATATACGGGAACCAACTTCAACCGACCGGGATTTCAGCAGATGCTCTCCGATATCGAAATGGGATATATCTATGCCGTAATGGTAAAAGACTTATCCCGACTCGGACGAGATTATGTTTCGGTAGGAAATTACACCGATGTATATCTCCCTGATCATGACATCCGCTTTATTGCCGTTAATGACGGCATAGACAGCGAAGAGGGCGAAAGCGAAATTGCTCCTTTCAAGAACATTCTTAATGAAATGTATGCAAGGGATATTTCAAAGAAGATTCGTTCCTCACACCGCTTGCGCGGTTCCATGGGAGAGCCGTTATCTCAGCCGCCTTACGGATATATGAAATCTCCCGAAAACAAAAAGAAGTGGGTTATCGACCCGGAGGCAGCAGAGGTGGTGAAAAGCATTTTCAAAATGTGTCTTGAGGGTAAGGGCAACGAAACTATCGCGCGAATATTGCAGGAGAAACAAATACTTGTTCCTATGGCGTATTGGC
>CAMCIX010000207.1 GCA_945875045.1 uncultured Clostridia bacterium
CTACAACTACAGTATAACAAAAAAGAATCGTCTTGTAAACAACAGCTTTGCTATAAGAAAACGGCTGATTTTTTACCTTAAAAGCAATAGTAAAAAAACAACTTGAACCTACGGTCAATATTCTCTGGATATTGTAAAGGTTATGTGGTATTGTGTTGTGCTGAAGAAAGGATGTGGTAATATGGCAAAACGCAGACCTAACGGCGACGGAATGGTGAGAAAAATAAAAGGCAAATGGGAAGGCAGAATTATAGTCGGGCATAAAACCGACGGCTCGCCCATCTTCCGTTATGTATACGGCAAAACTCAAAAGGAGCTCACCGAAAAAATGCACCAAAAGCTTAATGAGTATTACGGTGCGGAGCTAACCGAAGACAGCAATATGACCCTTGGTGAATGGCTGAACCTGTGGCTCGAAAAATATATGCGCAACACAATCCGCGAAAGTACCTTTAGAAGCTATGTGCATATCGTAAAGGATAATATCAACCCTATTCTGGGTGAGAAAACCGTAGCCTTCGTCACAACCAACGATATACAGAAAATGTATGTCAAGCTCAAAAAGGAAGGCAGAAAGAACTCCCACCCGAAGCTCGGTAAAAGCCTGTCGGACTCAACAATCGTCCGCATACACAATATGCTCCACAAAGCTATGGACGACGCGGTAAAGGAACACCTTATACCGAAGAACCCGACAATCGGTACAAATCCGCCGAAGAAGAAACAGCCCGAGCTACAGATATTAAATGAAGAACAGCTCCAACAATTTATGAGTGCAATTGAGCAGGACGGTATCTGGCGCGACTTCTTCTATACAGAGATTAAAACAGGTCTCCGCCGAGGTGAAATTTGCGGGCTTAAATGGACGGACTTCAATGAAGACGAAGGTTCTCTTCGAATAGACCGAAGTGTTTCAGACGGGAAGAAAGGCAGTATTACCATAGGCGAAACCAAAACAGGTAAAGGAAAAAGAAAAATTTATCTTCCGCCGAGCGTTTGCTCCCTGCTCAAAGAGCGAAAGGAGCGTGCTAAAAGCGAATGGATATTTGAAAATCCGCTGTATCCAAATAAGCCCATATCGCCAAGCTCTGCATACAAGCACCTAAAAATAATTCTTAAAAACTCGGGACTTCCCGATATACGCTTTCACGATCTTCGGCATACCTTCGCCACCCATGCTCTTACAAGCGGAGTAGACGCGAAAACGCTTTCGGGAATCCTCGGGCATACGAATGCAAGCTTTACGCTTGACACCTACACCCACGTTACAACTGATATGCAAAAGAGAGCCTCTAATATAGTTGAAGGCTTTGTTGAAAATCTATTCGGAAAGGCATTTTTTGAGAGCGCCGCCGGTGGCGGATACAGCGAGCAAGAAATGGCGCCGCGGTCGACAAGCGAGGCACGGCAGTCGCCGAGTCGTCGGGAACCGCAAGAGGAACAAACTAAAGGAGAGAAAAGTCTGTGAATAAGAAAAGAAAAAACGGGGCAGGTATGCTTCGCAAACGAGCAGACGGTCGGTGGGAGGCAAGAGTGGTTATCGGCTACGATGAAAAAGGACTTCCCATCACCAAAAATGTTACTGCCCTTGAAAAAGCGAAATGCATTGAAAAGTTAGAAAAGCTGAAGGAAGAAATCGGCACTGTTCAAAGGGACAACGTAAAATCGGATATGACATTCGGTGAATGGTTGGACTTCTGGTATCGGCAGTATTGCAAAATGACAATCAGACCTACCACTCAGGCTACCTATGAAAACCGCATTTACAATCACATCATTCCCGAAATCGGTAAAATTCCGCTTAGCAAGCTTGCGCAGAATGATTTACAGCAATTCTATGCAAGGCTTAAAAAATCAGGCAGACTTCAATACGCGGACAGCTTAGGCGAAGGCTTATCCGACAGAATGGTGCGCTCCTGCCACGGCGTCTGCCGAACATCGCTTGACAAGGCGGTACAGGAATCCCTGATACGGGAAAATCCTGCTATCGGCTGTAAATTACCGCCGAAGAAATCACGGGAAATGCAGGTACTCTCTCCTGAAGAAATGCAGAGATTCTTAATACAGGCAAGATATGACGGCTACTTTGAAATACTACTCCTCGCCCTTACCACGGGAATGAGACGCGGAGAAATAATGGCTCTGCAATGGGACGACCTTAACTTTAATAAAGGCGAATTAAATATCCGCCGTCAGGTATATTATGTAAAGGGTGAAATGATAATTTCAGAGCCTAAAACCAAAAGCTCGGTACGCACAATTATACTACCAAAATCGGTAGTAAATGTATTAGCGGAGCTTAAAAAGACGGTGACATCACGGTGGATATTCCCGTCACCCATTAAGGAAGATATACCGAGGAATCCGCATACGGTATACAAGAAAATGCAGCTTGTGCTTGAAAGGTCCGGGTGTAAAAAGATACGCTTTCATGACCTACGCCACACCTTCGCAACAACCGCCCTTGCAAACGGAATGGACGTGAAAACCCTATCCGCAATGATAGGTCACGTTTCCTCCCAAACCACGCTTGATATTTATCTGCACAGCACACATGAAATGCAACGGCTCGCCGCAATGAAGATAGACGGCAAGGGCGATTGTAAAGCCTTTGACGGCGGTTCAGGGCAAACACCCGACCAAGGCACAAACACGGCTCCGGAGGCGAAATTTGAGCCTGTAAAGGGCAAAATACGAAAGCCCGGAACAGGGTGTATCTCAGAAATAAACGACCACCTATACCAAGGCAGATATTCCCCCAAGGGTGCAGACGGAAAGCGCATATCCAAAACCGTCTACGCCAAGACAAGAGAGGAATGTGAAGCCCTGCTTGCAGAGATGATAGTACAAACCAAAGCCGAAATACAAGCCGCAAAGGACAAACTGAAATCCAAGAAGACGGCATAAACAGTACTACCGCCGCGGAAAACCTCCGCGGCGGTAAGCTTTTTATATAGGCGGTGCAAAATTTGTACCGGATTAATCAAAGAATACCGCGCTGACTTTTTAGACCGGTTTCCTAGGGCCGTAACGATTCGTTACTACCTTAAGCTTTCGTTTTCTATCCCACAGTCAAGAATTTTTTACAGAGAATTACAACCGCCAAATATGTGATATTCAGTTGGTTGATATAATTTATTTTGAAAAGAAAGATATATTTGCGGTGCAAAAATTACTACGTATAAACCAAAGAAAAGCGGTTTTGCAGTACATAAAAAATTGTGGGATAACATGTGGTCGTAAAAATGGCAAATTTCAAAAAGTGGAGCATAAACACCTTAAAACGGCATAAAAATTGACCGAAAGTGGGGATTGAACCTCATTTTCGGTCAAGAAATTGGTCGAGGCGACAGGATTCGAACCTGCGGCCTCTGCGTCCCGAACGCAGCGCTCTACCAAACTGAGCCACGCCTCGATATTTAATTTTTTTCTCACCCTAACTTTCACGAAAAATTCGTGTCTGTGGGATTTTATGTGGTCGTTGCCGTTTTTTCGGACAGCTCCTAAAAACTGCTTCACCGATAAATCGGCTGTTGTAAAGGGGTTTGACGGTCAGTCGGATTTCGCCTGCTCATAAAGCTATATGCTCCCGAACGCAGCTTACTCTTGCGGTTCCCGAAAAATTTTTTGCCTTGGAGCGGCAAAATTTTTCGACCGCGGCGCCTTTTCGTACTCGCTTATTCTGGCGCAGGGAGCGCTCGTACTCAAAGCTACCAAACTGAGC
>CAMCIX010000208.1 GCA_945875045.1 uncultured Clostridia bacterium
ACACACTGCATATCGTCGGCAGCGTCAGATGTGTATAAGAGACAGGTGTAAAGGTTACGGCGCTTATCCACGATTTGGAAACACTCCGAATGATAACGGATAAATCAATTCCTTTTAAGCAAAAAATGCGTATGAGAATTGAGGAAATAGGCGTTTTAAAGGAATGCTCCCGACTTATAGTTCATAATGACCGTATGTGCGAGTTTGTTAAAAGGCTCGGAATTAATACGCCTATGACGGTGCTCGGTATATTTGATTATCTTATTTCTCCGTCCGAAAACGGCGTGACGGTTGAAGCACTTGCACGGGAACGCTCGCGTGAAATTCCCAAATCGGTTATTATTGCGGGAAATCTTGACGAGCATAAATCGGGATACATTTATGAAATTCCGGATTCTGTTTCGGCAGAGCTTTACGGGGTAAACTATAAGGAAAACAATAAAAAAAATCTGCACTATAACGGTTCTTTCCCTTCGGACGAGCTTCCCTATGAGCTTTGTAACGGGTTTGGACTTGTTTGGGACGGACCCGAATGCGACGCCTGTACGGGCGCATACGGCGAGTATTTGCGCTACAACAATCCGCACAAGACCTCGCTGTATCTTGCCTCCTGTATCCCGATAATTATTTGGGATAAGGCGGCTTTGGCGGAATTTGTCGAAAAAAACGGCGTAGGCTTTACGGTTTCGTCTCTCGGCGAGATACCCGATAAGCTTAACGCCTTGACAGAAGAGGAATACGGAAAAATGTACCGAAATGTAGAAGGTGTTTCCAAAAAGCTTCTCAAGGGTGAATTTTTGCGCTCGGCGCTCAGCAAAGCACAACAGGAGGATTGCAAGTTATGAAGCTGATAGAAAATCATATTCTCAGAATAAAAATTGAGGCGGTTTTCAATATACTGTTTTTAATGTATTTGTTTCTCGGTGCCTGCAACCTTACCTACGGTACACCGATAATCTCTTTTGTAATGTATCCGACCTTCCTCTTAGGCGGTCTGCTTGTTATTTGGAGGTTGACGCTCGCAAAGCGCTTCATTAAAGCCACGGGACTGATATGGCTTGTTTTTCTGCTTGTAAGCTTCGCCTTTTCGGCTTTAATGAATTTCCGCTATTTTAATAAAAACAGTATTGTAGTATTTATATTATGGACCTTTTATTTTTTACTTCTCTTTGTCAAGGACCCGGTCAGAACAAGGGCTGATATCGAGAGGGAGCTTCGTTTCATCGCCTCTTTTTATCTGATTTTTGTAACGGCTTTGACCGTTATAAGTAATTGGATGCTTTTTACAGGCTACTCCGCTTCCTACCGCGACCCTGATAACGCAAATTACGAGGTTGCCTCGGGCTTCTTTGCGGGCAGACTTTGGGGAGCGTTTCAGGACCCGAATTTGGGCGCCGTAATGTGCGGTATTTCTATCGTAATTTCGGTTTATTTTATCCGATATTTCAAGAAAAAGATTATCACCGCCCTTCTTTGCATTGATATTGCTTTTATGCTCTTCTATATCGCGCTTTCCGATTCGCGCAACGGTATGGTAACCTTGGGCTGTTTGGCGGCTTTTGCGCTCTTCTTTTATTCTCTTCGTAAATACGGCAAAGAAAAAGGCTTCAAGGGTATCCTTAAAAAAGCAGTATGCGTTGCCGCGGCAGCTATGGTGTTTGCGGGCGGTTTTGTAACGCCTAAGCTTATTCAAAAGGGATATAATTCCGTTATAAAAACCGTCTGCTCTGAGGAAAACTATTTTCATAAGAATCTGTTGGTGGATCGCGGCTATGACCTTGAGGGTGATGTATCTAACCGAAGGCTGGATATCTGGCGGTCAGGTATTGAAATAGCTTTAAGCAAGCCCTTGACAGGGGTTTCCTTTGTCGGCTTGGTCCCTTATGCAAAGGAAAATATGCCGGATTCGTATATTGTCTCTAACGATCTTTGGGAGTTTAATACGCTTGACAACGATTATTTGAATGTGTTTGCCGCACAGGGCATCCCGGGAATCCTTTTGGTTTTGGGGCTGGCGATAACGGTTGCTAAGCGAATACTTTGCGGTATATGGCGAACCGATGAAAAGGAGTTCCCGACAATATTTATTTGTACCGTCATTGTGTGCTCGCTCGTAATAAGCGCACTCTTCCAAGGTACTATGTTCTACCAGCAAACGCCTAATACCATGCTGTTCTGGCTGTTTTTAGGCTCTGTTTTATACCTGCTTTCATTAAAAAATGAAACGCAGCCGAACAAATGATATTATGAAGCATTCTACAAAATTTAATTTCCTAATGAACTCGCTGCTCACGGCGTCCTCCTTTATTTTTCCGCTGATAACCTATCCGTATGTATCAAGGATTTTAGGACCGGAGAATATCGGCAAGGTGTCCTTTGCGACCTCGGTTGTATACTACTTTGCTATGTTTGCTCAGCTCGGTATACCCACCTATGGTATAAGCGCCTGCGCGCGTGTTCGGGACGATAAGAAAAGGCTTTCGCAAACGGTTCAGGAAATAATGATGATAAACGTCGTGATGACGGTAATTGTATATGCCGTCTTTGCGGTTTCCCTGTTCGCGGTGCCGAGATTAAGCGCCGAAAAACCGCTTTTTCTTATTACGAGTCTTACTATCCTTTTCAACACATTAGGCGTTGAGTGGCTTTATAAGGCGCTTGAACAGTATTCGTATATTACCGCCGTCTCTATTCTGTTCAAGATGGTTTCCGTGGCGGCAATGTTTGCCTTTGTTCATTCTCCCGATGATTATGTCATTTACGGTGGTATATCTATTATTGCCGCAACAGGCTCAAGCCTTATGAATTTTATACGCTTAAGACGGTTTGTGTTTATTCGTCCTGTGGGCGGATACAATATTAAGCGGCATTTAAAGGCTATTTGGGTCTTTTTCGCTATGTCGATCGCAACTACCGTTTATACAAATCTTGATACGGTTATGCTCGGCTTTATTAAAAATGATACCGACGTCGGCTACTATAACACGGCGGTTAAGGTGAAAAACATTCTTTGCTCCCTTGTCACCTCGCTCGGCACGGTGCTTTTGCCCCGTATGTCCTGCCTTGCAGAGGAAAAAAAGTGGGACGAGTTTTACGCGGTGGTAAAAAAGGCATTGAATTTTGTTCTGCTTTTGGCATTGCCGCTAAGCGTGTTTTTCATTCTTTTCGCCCGCGAAAGCATAATACTGCTCTCGGGCGGCGCGTTTCTGCCGTCGGTTGTTCCGATGCGTATAATCACTCCGACAATTATTCTTATCGGAATAACTAATGTACTCGGTATTCAGATTTTGGTGCCGCTCGGCAAGGAGAAGTATGTTCTTTATTCCGAAATAGCGGGGGCTGCGATAAATTTAGCGGCTAACGCACTGCTTATACCCCGCCTGTCGGCTTCGGGCGCGGCTATCGGTACTCTTGCGGCGGAGGCGGTGGTTCTCGCGGTTCAGTTCTATGTGCTAAGAGAGACGGTTGCGCCTGTTTTCCGCAGACTTTCGTATTTTAAAATATTTTTGGGACTTGCGGCGGGCTGTGCGGCGGCTGTCCCGATAAAAATGTTTAGCGGCTTAGGCTCGTTTTTAAGCTTGGCGGTAAGCGCCGCGCTCTTCTTCGGACTTTACGGCGGCGTTTTATATCTTGTAAAGGAGCCGCTTGTAAAGGAGCTTTCCGACCGGACCGTGGGCAGAATATTAAAAAAGCTTAAGCGTTAATCGGTCAGAGCAGGCAGG
>CAMCIX010000209.1 GCA_945875045.1 uncultured Clostridia bacterium
AGGCAGAGGTCTGCAAAACCTTTATGCCCCAGTTCAAATCTGGGTGGTGCCTCCAAAAATAACAGTCTTTTCGTATAGAAAAGGCTGTTTTCTTGTACAAAACTCACAAAAACACGCCGTTTTTACGAAATTAAAAATTTTAGAGTATCCCACAGTTACCCTTAATTTCCCTTAAACTACATTCTTAAATACATTCTTTTCTTGACTATAGCCCCTATATCCCCTATAATTTACTTGAGGTGATAGTATGGCGACAAGAAAAAATAACGGTGACGGTACAATTTATCAAATTAGTGAAAATAAGTGGTGTGCGGCTATACAAATAGGATTAAAACCAAACGGCAAGCCTAACAAAAAACAATTTACGGCAAGAACTCAAGCTGAAGTAAAGCGCAAATTGCGTGAATATAAAAGCAAAATGGGGCTGCATTCTCAAACTCAACTACTGAAGCGTACTTTATCCGAATATTATGACAAATGGTTGGAGCTTAAAGAAGCAGAGCTTAAGCCTTTAAGCTATCAAAGACTTGTTTCAACTATTGATACACATATTAAGCCTAAAATAGGTATGTTGCAGTTCGCAACCATTGAAACAGCCGATATTCAAGACTTAATTACCAAGTTGCAGAAAACAAAAAGTTACAGCACGGTTAAAAAGGTTTACGACGCTTTAAATGCTATTTATAAATATGACTTATCCTTACCGCCCACAAAACGCCTTGCCCAGTATAACCCTTGTTCAAATATAATAATAAACCGTAAGTCAGCGAAGACCACACCCAAAATCAAAACATTTACCGACGAACAATTAACTAAAATTAAGGCTGAAATCGAGCGGATAACCTCTAAAGGTGATTTGGTTTACCCCTATGGGCAAATATATATTTTAATGTTCAATACTGGTTGCAGAATGGGTGAAATATTACCGCTATTAAAGACGGATATTGATGTATCAAAGCGGACAATGGATATTAACAAAAACGCCGTTCAAACAAAAGAAAAAATTATTGTGCAAGACACATTAAAAACTTTCAGCGGTAGTAGAATTATATCCCTCAATGACGGTGCAATGTCTGCCATTGAAAAGTTAAACGCAGTCTTCCCCAATACTTCCTTGCTTGCCGAAAACAGTAACGGAAAAATGGTATCACCGCAAAACTGTGAAAGAACCTTTAAGCAGATTTTGAAAAAATGCGGTATAGTAGAAAAAGGGTTAGGTTGCCACGCTTTAAGGCACACATTTGCTACAAAGCTATTTGAAAAAGGCGTTGATGTTAAGATAGTATCCGAAATTCTCGGGCATAAAAGCACCTCTGTAACCTACAACACATATATTTCGGTTATTCAAAGGCAAAAAGCCGAAGCAGTAAATAAAATACCAAATCTTTAAGAAAAAGACATCACGGCGTTTTTGTACGCTTTGATGTCTTTTTTATTTTTAGCTCAATTAGCTTCTTAATCTGTCAACCAAGTACTGAATATACTGTTTATCCTTTTCGGATAATCCCGAAATGCTCACAGTCTCGCTTTTGTCGATTCCCAGTAATTTATCTGTACTGATATGGAGCGCTTTAGAAAGCTTTATTAACACCTCTAATGACGGTGTTCTGTCCCCGACCTCATAAAAGCTGATAACGCTGTGTTTTACACCAATAAGGCTCGCAAGTTCTTTTTGCGTTAAATGCCTTTCCTTGCGGAGCTGTCGCAACCTCTCACCAAATTCTACCATAGAGTACACCCCCAATTCTACTAGTATTTTAACCATTAAAATTATACATATGGTGGAGTCCTAACAATATAAATTCTACTAAGTAGTTGGCTTTTCAAAAAGTGAATGTTATAATGTCATAAAGTGACCGTATTTGTCGCTAAAAATTGAAAAAGGGGTTATGAATAATCATGGCTAAAAAACAAAAAGAAAAATTAAAAAAATATTGACTATTATAGGGAATTGTTATAAAATAGCAAATATGTGCGAACCGAAAAAAGTAAGGAAAGACGAAAATTATGGATAATATAAATAAAAGTCCCGAAAATTCCGCCCTGCGGAGCAAAATTCTAACTTTTTTGTCCGAGCATAAAATTCCGGTATCGGTAACTGCCGCCCTGACCGCGCTGTGTATTTTAGGCGCTTCGGCAACTGCTATATATGCAAAAACAAAGCCCACGGAAATTCCCGAAACGGAAAGTGTAATTTCTAAGACCGAGGAGCCGATAACCGTTTCAGAGCCGCCCGCCGTCAGCGAGATAAGCGAGGTATCAAGCGAGACAGAATCGGTTACGAGTGTTGAGCCTGTCGCAAGCGCCCCTTCTGCCACGGTAAAAAAGCCTATCAAGGCAACTCCGACTGTCAGCACGGTGCAATCAGGCGAGTATAAATACAACTCCAATTCCGATATTGACGACAACGTATTCTTAGACGCCCTTATTTACACGGGCTACAATATTAATAAGCACCGCGTGGACGGAATGATGTGGCAATACGTTTTAGCTTCGCAAAAAAGAGGTCGCGGCTGGCTTTCGAATATCACCTATGCGGGCGGCTCTACGGGCTATGAAACCGTCGGTGGCAAGCCTGATATTAAATATTTTGAAAAGCACGGACTTGTCTGCGCCTCATACGTCACCTATGTTTATTTTAACTATCTTCCCAATGTCGCGGGAATCGACACTATGGCTCTGCCGAAGCCCGAGCGCTCCTATTCGGCAAACGACTGGTACTTAGCCCTAAAGCAGTGGGAAACCGGCGGATATTCAGGCAGAATATCCTTTACCGCGTCAAAAACCTCGTCGGGCTTTATTAATTTTAACCCCGCGCAGAATATACCGATAGGCTCGATTCTTGTCTTCTGCGACGCTAAAAAAAGGAGCGATTTCGGCAGTCACGTTGCGATTTATGCGGGATATAAAAACAATTACAACTGGGTTTTCCACGTCGGAAATGCGAACGGACCCGAGTTTTGCGCGGTAGAGCGTATGCACTTCGGCCCCGACCCGCAATGGCCTATCGCGGTCTTCACACCGCCTGCGAACATTAGAATGTCGGCTCTGCTTGAAATTAATGTGACCGATGAAAACGGCAGTCCCATTTCGGGCGCGGCTCTTTCACTTAAAAGCAACAAAACAGGAGCGGTTACCGATTTAGGCGTATCAAACGGAGATACTCTTACAAAAGAGGGTCTTTCCTACGGGGACTATACGCTGAGCTTCACCCTCCCCGAGGGATACACCGCCGACGGCACGGTTAAAGCTATAAAGCTTACCACCGCAAACAACAGTAAAAACACCGTAAGCGTAACCCTTTCTGCAATACCGCCCGCTGTAGAGGAAGCACCCGCCGAAAGCTCGGAGATTCAGACCGACAGTTCGGAAAATGAAAGCGCAAGTGAAAGCGCAAGTGATAATCCGCCCGCCGAAGCCTCCGAACAGGAAATAACAGAATGATATTTTTAAAGGGGCTGTAAAAAAAACAAATCGGGGTTTGTAGTGCTAAAATGATAGCAGTCATAGCCTCCCTTGCCTAAAGGGTGCGGGTGTCCGGTGGACACCGTTGCGAAGCAACAGCACCGACCGAGGCGGCAGCAGAGACGGGGGACCGCCGAATGGCGGTGGAGGGATACAATTTGGTTTCTACAAAACTAAATATCCCCCAGTCACGGCTCCGCCGTGCCAGCCCCCTTTAGGCAAGGGGGCCTTTTTATACGCTCATTAAACATCT
>CAMCIX010000210.1 GCA_945875045.1 uncultured Clostridia bacterium
GATGTAGAGAGGTCTCGTGGGCTCGGAGATGTGTATAAGAGACAGACGTAGGGAACGGATTTATCCGTTACGCAATTTAGATGTTGGATTTTAGATATTAGACGTTATACGGCGGGAGCAAGCCCCCGCCCTACATTGCAATTATTCATTTTTCATTATTCATTATTCAATATTCATTATTCATTAAAAAAACAATTTAACGGACAGGACGCCTGTCCCTACAAAACGTCAATTAAACCGCCGTAGGGGAGGGTCTTAAGTGCCCTCCCGAATCTAACATCTAACATCTAATATCTAACATCTAAATTTATATGTTCTGCTTTTTAATTCCGAAAATCATTCTTAAAATACCGCTTAAAAGCTTTGGACTTTTCACCAATACTACCTTCATAAAAATTCCTCCGATTATTTATTATCAGCAGCGCCAACAGGAAATACCGAGTATAATAACCCAGATTGCGAGTATCGCCACCAAGAATTTAGGAGGGCAAAAGCAGCTGATAAGCAAACCCAAAGCAAAGGTAAGCCCCATAGCGCCCTTATTGATGTTAAAGCGTTTTCGCATTTCGTTCCCTCCTTACAATACCAGTATATAGAGAAAACGAAAAAAAGTTACTGTTATCTGCGTTTTGGGGCGTTCCAGGGCTTTAAATCCTTTAATTCCTCAAGTAATGCAACATAGGACTGATGGCGGCTTTCGGATATTTCACCGCTTTTTACCGCCGCAATTACATTACAGCCCTTTTCAACCGTATGGGTACAGGAGGTAAAGCGACAGCCGTCTGCATACCGACCTAAATCGCGAAAGCTGTAAACAAGACCTTCCTTAAATTCATAATCCAAGCAGTCGTTTTCAAGGGAGGAAAAGCCCGGTGTATCTGCTACAAAGCCGCCCTGCAAGCTGAAAAGCTCGGTATGGCGGGTGGTATGCCTTCCCCTGCCCAGCTTATCGCTCACAGCTCCGGTTTCAAGCCTTGCGTCCCCGAAAAGCACATTAAGAATACTCGATTTGCCAACGCCCGAATTGCCCGTAAAGGCGCTCACACAGTCCTTAAGCTCGTTTTTAAGGGCGTCTATTCCCTCTCCGCTCTCGGCGGATACCGTAAAGACCTTAAAGCCCGCGGTTTTGTAAATACGCTCCCAAGAATAAAACCCGCCCATATCGCACTTATTAAATACGATTATCGGCTCGATTTTTTTAAATTCCGCAATCGCCGTAAGCTTATCGATAATATAGGCATTAGGGGCGGGCTTTTCATAAGAGGAAATGATAAAAAGCTTATCAATATTCGCAACCGGCGGTCTTGAAAGAAGATTTTTCCGAGGCAAAACGGCGGTTACAACCCCCTTGCCGTCTTCGGTCTCCCTAAGCTCTACCCTGTCTCCCACCAAAGGGGAAACTCCGCTTGAGCGGAAGCTTCCCCTTGCCTTACATTCATAGGTTTTTTCCCCGTCGGAAACGTAATAAAAGCCTGAAATCGCCTTTATAATTATTCCGTTCATTATCTTTCGGACGGGCTTGAGCCGCTTCCGGTATCGGAAGAATTACTGCCTGAACTACTGCTGCTCGAATTATCCGATTCCATTTCAAGATAATCGTAAATAGTTTTTTCGCCTGTGGGTCTGCCCGTCTTGAAATTCATTGTAAATTCCTTATATGCATAATATGTGTCCTTATCGGTAGTAATCTTAAGGGTATATTTAACGGTTTCGGATTTAGCAGCTACAGACTTAAAGGTGTATTCTGTTTTACTCGAATCAATCTTATTGCTTTCGGCAACCATACTGTCGGATTCCCAGAGAGAAACATAATATGTGCTGACGGGACATTTATCCTTTTCAAGCAAATCTACGGTAATATCAAGTGAAACGCCCGAGCTTACATAAACAGTAACCGTAGAGCCCTCGGGAATCTGGGAAGAGCCTGAGTCCGGCTCCTGCTTGAAAACATAACCAACAGGATAATACTTATCCTCGGTTGTAATAGTTGCTTCTTTAAACTCGGGGACAAGCTTTTTATCCTTAAGCTGTTTTTCGGCGTCCTCCTTTTTCATACCTACAACCGACGGAACCGAAACATTTTGTATAGATTTTCCGCTGCTCACATAAACCGTAATCTTGGCGTTTTCCTCAACAACCTCGGTGCGCTGGGGGTCGGTCTTGATTACAAGCCCCGCCTCAATATCTTCGCTGGGCATTTCGGTTACAACGGTCTGGAAGCCTGCCGCCTTAAGCTCGGAAATCGCGGCGGACTCGGTCTTGCCGTAAACGTCGGGAACCTTTTTGGTGGACTGTCCCTTACTTACATAAAGGGTAATCGACGCGCCCTTTTTAAGCTTCTGACCCTCAGCCTTTGACTGCTCATAAACATAGCCGTAGGCGTAATCCGCATTGGGCTGCCACTCCTGCTCAAAGGTAAAATTATCGGTATATTCCTTATTTGCCTTTATTTCCTCGACGGTTTTGCCGACGAAATTAGGACAGCTTAGCTCCGATCCTGTGCCTGAAAGCAGCTTCGGCACAAAAATCGCGGCAAGAATTACTATTGCAATAACAAGGGTGACCGCGATTCCCGCAAGAATCGGAATCATATTATTCTTTTCCTTGACCTCTTTTTCTTCCTCCCCATCATCTACCTGAACGCTGTCATAATCAAAATTAGAGGAAACGAATTTTGTAGGAGAATCGTCTACAAAATAGGAGTAATCAAAGGTAAGGGACGGATCCTTTCTGAACTGACCGAGGTCGCAGAGCATCTCTGCCGCCGACTGATAGCGGCGCTCGGGATTCTTCTGCATTGCGTGCATTGTTATCTGCTCAAGTCCTAAGGGTATAGAGCCGTTTATCTCGGTCGGCAGCTGCGGGTCGCGCTGAAGCTGCATAATAGCAACCGAAACGGGGCTTTCCGCCTGGAAGGGCAGCTGACCCGTAAGCATCTCATAAAGCATTACGCCTACCGAATAAATGTCGGTTTTCTCGTCGGTGCGTTCTCCCCGCGCCTGCTCTGGGCTGATGTAATGAACCGAGCCTATAGCCTTGTCGGTTATGGTGCGCTGTTCGCTCCTTGCAAAGCGGGCAATTCCGAAATCGGTAACCTTGATAGTACCGTCGGGCAGAACCATTATGTTCTGGGGCTTAACGTCCCTGTGAACAATTCCCTTATCGTGCGCGTGCTGGAGACCCTTCAAAATCTGAATTGTGAAATGCACCGCGTCCTTCCAGCGCAGGCTTCCCTCCCGCTCGATAAACTCCTTTAAGGTAATACCGTCGATATACTCCATTACGATATACTGAATAAGATCGCCGAAGCTTACGTCATATACCTTTACTATGTTCGGGTGAGAAAGCATTGCGATAGCCTTTGACTCATTTTTAAAGCGGCGGACAAATTCCTCGTTGGAGATAAACTCCTCCTTAAGAATTTTAACCGCAACCGTACGGTTTTCCTGATTGTCAAACGCCTTATAGACAACCGCCATACCGCCGACGCCGATTATTTCCTTAATCTCATATCTGCCGTCCAGTCGTTTTCCTACAAATTTATCCATAAGTCTTTTCCTTTCTATCTGGTAAGTGTGACAACTGTTATATTATCGCCGCCGCCGTTTGAATTTGCCCTATTGGCAAGGGCTTCGGGCCTGTCTCTTATACACATCTCCGAGCCCACGAGACCTCTCTACATCTC
>CAMCIX010000211.1 GCA_945875045.1 uncultured Clostridia bacterium
CCTTTGAAGTTGCTGTGTTTTTTTACAGCCCCGCAATTCAGAAGTTAGGCGTCCTCGACTGTCCGTTATCAATTTTCAAACGGCGGGAGCAAGACTCATCCCTACGTTGTGTTTTTTCTGATATTAAGCAGATGTGCTATTCCCGGTATACTCTCCCCCTGAAAGGATGAGGTCGGAGACATCAGCGCGCCCGTTGACATAAAGAGGATATTGTTAAAATCCCCCTCCTCAAATCGGTGCATAATATAGGAGCAAAGCACCGACGCACTGCATCCGCAGCCCGAGCCGCCCGCGTGTACGTCCTGCTTTTCGCGGTCGAAGATTATCAGCCCGCAATCGCTGTGGCGGCAGCGTATATCTATCCCATCTCTTTCAAGCAGTTCATAAAGCAGATTTGTGCCGACATAGCCCAAATCTCCTGTAAAGATAATGTCGTAATCCTCGGGCTTCGTCCCCGTATCGCTGAAAAACTTTTTTATGGTGCCTGCTGCGGCGGGGGAAAATGTCAAGAGAACACCATAAATTTTTCGCTGTTAAAATATTCCTTTGATTTTGCGGATTTCGGGACTTCAAAAATAGGTGCGGCTATAGAACATATTCCGATTTTCTTAAAACTTTTTTTGAATTTCATCCTCAGAAAATTCAATGTTTATTGCTCCGATACCGCCATCGATTTCAATTCTGTTCTCGCCCCAGCCGTAAACGGAGTCGTCTCTCATACTTTCTCCGGCTAATCTTGCCTCGCCTATTCCTTTATCATAATGATCCGATGAAAAACATACCGATTGGATTTAATATCATTTTCCTCATATACGATATACTCCAAGTTTTTATCACATTGACCCACATTTTCCGCTAAAGCTCGGCAAACAGTTTACAGCCCCTCTTTTTAATCCAGAAGTAAAGCAGGGCGCACAAAGCCAAGGTTACCGCCCCGAAGAGGCTCATATATCCGACAAAGCCGAGCTTCCAGCCGTTTAAGAGCATATAACCCGCGCACAGCAATACGGTATACCCAAAACCGCTGAACAGAGCAATCATCACGCCGGCACTCTGCTTTATGGGGGTAATTTCGCTCGTCCAGTTAAGGTTGGGCATTTTAAGCCCTAAAAACAGCCCGAACAGCGCGGAAAACAAGGTATATAACATAGGGACAAGCACCGTCAAGAGCAGTTCTAAGGGAGTAAAGGGATAGATAAAAGCGATACAGGCGATGCAAAACAGCACGGGAATCCCCGTTAAAATCATCTGCATACCAAGCTTGCCCCGAAGCACCTGCCACGGCGTTACCGGCAGAGACTGCATAAGCCACAGGTTCTTACCCTCAAGGGAGACCGAGGGCGCCGCCATATCGTTCATTGAGGCAAGCATACATACCGCCGTGCAGAGCAGTACAGGGGTACAGCCCGCCCGTTCACCGAATATCTCATTTAATACCGAAATTACGGCTGAACCCTGCCAGAGAAGCAATATGCCGCAAATCGGCAGCAGCAAAATACCGAGACCGCAGTTGAGCATATAGTTGGGGCTTGAAGTAAACCGCACAAATTCCTTTGCCAAAAGTGCCGCGGCAATGCTTTTTTGCTTTACCGCAGTTTCTTTGTATACCTTTTTTGCGGTACGTCCCGAGGAAGTGGCGATTTTAAGGAAACTACGGGAAATCAGCGCCCACATCAGCCCAAAAAGAGCCACTACAACTGCCGATACAATCAGCATTGCAAAAGCGTCCCCCGCTCCTACCCTGCCGAAAAGGTAAAGAGGATAAGCCGAGCCTTTGATCTTCTCGCCGTAAAGGGCGGCGTTCGCCAGCAAATCCTGTATAAGGGTTTGGGCTTTAAAATATAGAAAATAGTATCCGCCGATAAACGCCAAGGAAATTACAACCGTGATAAAGCTCTTGTTTTTAAGCTTCAGGCTGATTTTGGCTACCACCCAACCCAAGGCGCAGGATAGCGTCAGAACAAAGACAGAGATAAGCAGTATAAGAAGCAGACCGCCCAAAATCACGCCCACCGAGATGGACGCGGTGACCCAGTAAACAATGACCGCCGGGAGAATAACAACCAGCGAATACATCAGCCCCATAAGATAGACGGTAAGCAGTCGGGACGCCATAATCACGTTTACCGGAATCGGCATTGACAGCAGAAGGTCATTGTCTTTCGAGAGATAAAGGCAGGAATAGGTGTTAAACACGCTTCCGAAAACGCCCAGCAGTACAGACAGCAGTCCCATAATCGCAAAGTAGAGCCAATCCATACCGGCGGCGGACAGAGGAGCACACAAAATCATGGACAGATATGTAAATATTCCGCCCAACAAACCAGCCATTATCGCAATAAACAGGATAATGTAACCAATAATCCCTGCCTTGGAGCGGGCTGTATTTTTCTTAGGGTCATAGAAGTAATTTCGGAATATTTCGGTAAGTTGTTTTTTAAGGAGCAGCTTTAGCATGATTCTTCCTCCAGTTCAAGGAATACTTCCTCTAAAGAGTCGTCGCCCTTGACCTCCTCCATCGTACCCGAGCGGACGAGTTTTCCACCCTTGATAATTGCCACCTTGTCGCAAAGCTTTTCGGCAACCTCAAGCACATGGGTAGAGAAAAATATTGCCCCGCCTTCGTCGCAGACCTCCCGCATCATTCCCTTAAGTAAATGTGAGGCTTTGGGGTCAAGCCCCACAAAGGGTTCGTCCATAATAATAAGCTTAGGACTGTGTAACCATGCCGCAATGATAGCCAGCTTTTGCTTCATACCGTGGGAATAGGCGGCGATGGGCTGTGCCAAATCGGCTGTCAGCTCGAAAAGCTCCGAATATTTACGGATACGCTCCTTGCGGTCCGCGGCGCTTACGCCGAAAATATCGGCGATGAAATTAAGATATTTTATACCGCTCATATAGTCGTACAAATCAGGGTTATCGGGGATATAGGCAATGTCCCGTTTGCAGTAAAGCGGAGCGGTACGAACGGATTTCCCGTTAATCAAAATCTCTCCCTCATCAAACTGCAAAATCCCCACCACGGATTTGAGGGTTGTGGTTTTGCCCGCGCCGTTGTGACCGATAAAGCCGTAGATTTCACCGGGAGCAATATGTAAGGTAAGATCGTCCACGGCTTTTTTCTCGCCGTAGGTTTTTGTAAGATGTTCGATTTTAAGCATTTTGTTTTCCTCCGATTAATTTTTTTAATTCCACGGGCGGGCGCTTTTATGCCAGCCCTTCTTTTCCCAATAACCGTAGTCCGGTTCTGAAGGCGGGAAATGCTTGTGGGCAAAGCGCATCAGGTAAAACCACTTTTTTGCCCGACCGTTGCACCCACGCTTGCCTGCACCTTTTCGAATACGGCACGCCAGACGGTCTGTCTTTTTGTGAATTTTTTGCATTATTCTGTTGGGTATCTCGTCAGGCTTCACCGCCTGAACGCCAAGCCCAAGCTTATATACCTTGCGGATTCCCCACATTTCGAGACTGTCCGCCATATCCCGAGCGGTGCTTTTCATTCCTCCGCCGGCGGCTGTAGATATGGCGACCGCCTGCTTGCCGCTCATTTGAAGCAAGGGACGGTGAACCATCCACCAGGTGCCGAAGTGATCGAGAAAGCTCATCATTTGACCTGTGGCGTGGTATACCTGTCTCTTATACACATCTGACGCTGCCGACGATATGCAGTGTGTA
>CAMCIX010000212.1 GCA_945875045.1 uncultured Clostridia bacterium
AAGATGAAAAAAATAACTTGCTTAATTTTGTCACTTGTTATGTTTTTTTCCTTTTCGGCTTGCGTCAAGGAAAAAGAAAAGGATAAAACCGATTCGGTAGACCTTGAATATTTCGCGTCGTTAGGTCAGATTCCCGAATGTGATTATAAGCTCGGTCAGAATGTTGACGAGCTTGAAAACGAGCTTTCAAGCAAGGACGAATCCGCCGCGAGTGCGGACGAGGAATATGTTTTCTCGGTTACAGAGGGCGAGAAATCGGTACGAATAGATAACGGCGCATTTTCGTTTTTTTACGAAAAGGATAAAAAGAGTAACGGAATTTCTTATATCGCGGCATTTGATACCGCCTACGGCTTTAAAATCGGGGATTCGCTGTTAGACGTTAAGAACTCCCTTGCGGAATATAAATATACCGAGGAACCCGCCGACGGCGACAACACGTTTTTCCTTATGGGAATAGAAAACGGCACGGTTTTGAAGTATTCCTTTGATAACGCCGACGTAATCTTTATATTTCAGGACAGCGAGCTTTTCGCCGCCGCCCTTTACAGTACCGAAAACTGGATAATATAATTTTTAGGAGCAAATATGTCTTTAAACACAGAAGAAAAAATAATTACCCTGCCCGTCCTGCCCCTGCGCGGACTGGTGGTTTTCCCCGGAACGGTGCTTTCCTTCGACGTGGGAAGAAAAAAATCCTCAGCGGCGCTTAAGGCGGCAATGGAGAGCAATCAGCTTGTTTTCGCCGTGGCTCAAAAGGAAATTTACATCGAGGAGCCCGAGGACGGGGATCTATACGAAATAGGTTGTATCGTTAGGGTTCGTCAGGTGCTTAAAATATCTGAAAACGCCGTAAAGGTGCTCGTAGAGGGGGTCTGCCGCGCAAGCCATAAGGGACTTTACCGCAGAGCGGGCTATATGGTTTCGGATATTACCGAGCTTGAGGATAAGGAAATAAAGAACCGACCTATCTATATAGAATCCCTGACCCGCAGGGTCAAGGCGCAGTTTGAAAAATACTTTAATGTATATTCAAACGCCTCGCCCGATGTTATAATGCGCATTGCGGAAACCGATGATATAGGCTTTTTAGCCGATTATATCGCCTCTAATATCCCGGCTCCCTATGACGATAAGCAGTATGTGCTTGAACAGGCAGACCCCGTCCACAGGGCGAAAATTCTTATTGAATTGCTTGACAAGGAGCGGGAAATCGGTGAAATAGACCGCAGAATTAACGAGAAAACAAGGGCGGCAATAGACGAAAACCAGCGTGAGTTTTATCTAAGAGAGCAGATGAAAGCTATTTCCGCCGAGCTTTACGGCGACGAGTCGGCAGATGAAATCGACGATTACCACTTAAAAATCGAATTATTAACTGCGGACGACAGCGTTAAGGAGGCTCTGCACAAAGAGGTTAATAAGCTTGCTAAAATGCCGGGCGGCTCACACGAGGGAACGGTTGTAAGGGGGTATCTTGATACCTGCCTTGAACTGCCGTGGAACAGGGATACCGCCGTTTGTGCCGACATTAAAAAGGCGGAAAAAATCCTCAACCGCGATATTTACGGTATGGATAAGGTTAAGGAGCGTATACTCGAAATGCTTTCGGTTTACGCTATTGCCCCCGATATTAAGGGGCAGATTATTTGCCTTGTAGGCCCTCCGGGCGTGGGCAAAACCTCTATCGGTAAAACCGTCGCCGAATGTATGGGCAGGAAATTTGCCCGCGTATCCTTGGGCGGAGTGCACGATGAAGCCGAAATCCGCGGTCACAGAAAGACCTATATCGGCGCTATGCCGGGCAAAATTATCGACGCGGTAAGGCGCGCGGGCAGCGGCAATCCGCTTATTTTGCTTGACGAGGTTGACAAATTAGGAAGCGATTATAAGGGCGACCCCTCCTCGGCAATGCTTGAGGTTTTAGACCCCGAGCAAAACAACGCCTTTGTCGACCATTTTATTGAAATTCCCTATGATTTAAGCCGTACAGTATTTATAGCCACGGCTAACAGCGCGGAAACCATTCCTGCCCCCTTACTTGACCGTATGGAGGTTATAGAGCTTGGCAGTTACACCCGCGAGGAAAAGTTGGGTATTGCAAAAAAGCACCTTGTGCCTAAGGAAATTTCCCGTCACGGACTTAGCGGCAAAACCCTTAAAATTGCCGATTCCGCAATTTACTCCCTTATAGATTACTACACAAGGGAGGCGGGAGTGCGTAAGCTTGAGCGTAAAATCGCCGCTTTGTGCCGAAAATCCGCAAAGCTTATCGCCTCGGGAGAGGAAAATAAGGTTACCGTTAAGGCGCAGGACGTTGAAAAGATGCTCGGCAGACGCCGCTACAAGCCCGAGGTTATTTTAGAAAAGGACGAGGTCGGAATTATCAACGGTCTTGCCTGGACCTCGGTAGGCGGCGAGATAATGCAGCTTGAAATCGTATCTATGGCGGGTACGGGTAAGGTTGAGCTTACGGGGTCGTTGGGCGACGTTATGAAGGAGTCTGCAATGACCGCGATAACCTATGTCCGCGCGAACGCCGAAAGGTTTAATATCGACCCCGATTTTTATAAAACCCGTGATATACATATTCACGCTACCGAGGCGGCGGTTCCAAAGGACGGACCCTCTGCGGGCGTGACTATGACGGTGGGACTGGTCTCTGAGCTTACCGGAAGGCCTGTAAAACGCGATATTGCTATGACAGGCGAGGTAACCGTCAGGGGTAGGGTACTGCCTATAGGCGGACTTAAGGAAAAGTCTATGGCGGCGTACAGGGGCGGCGTAAAGACCGTGTTTATTCCCAAGGACAATATTGCCGACCTCCAAGAGGTTGACGATACGGTTAAGGAAAACGTTTGCTTTGTTCCCGTCTCTGATGTTGACGAAATCATTAATAAAGCGCTTGTCCCTTTTAGAGATTCCGAAAAAACCGTAATACTTAACGGAATTATAAGCAAATCGGCATCAGGCGCAATCAGTCAGTAGTGTTGAATTATGAATTATAATAACGTTCAATTTGAAAAATCCTTCGGCACAGCCCAACAGCTTGAAGCCTCCGATCTGCCCGAAATCTGCTTTTGCGGCCGCTCCAATGTGGGAAAATCCTCCCTTATTAACCGCGTTCTCGGAAGAAAATCGATAGCTCGGGTAAGCTCAAAGCCGGGGAAGACTGTCACGGTAAACTTCTACAGGGTGGATAATATCCGCCTTGTAGATTTACCGGGCTACGGCTACGCTAAGGTTCCGTTTTCCGAAAAAAGCCGCTGGGCGGAGCTTATGGAGGCGTATTTTCAGTCGGGTCGGAATATAAAAATGGCTTTTCAGCTAATAGATATGCGCCACCCCGCTACCGAGTTTGATATTTCTATGCTCGACTTTATGTCACAAATGGGAATACCCTACACGGTCGTGCTTACAAAGTCGGATAAGCTCAACAAAACCGAAACCGCAAACCGCCTTGCCATCATAAAGGAGGAGCTTGGAGAGTTTGCCGACGGTATACAGATTATACCATTTTCAGCCCAAAAGGGCGGTGACGCCGAAGCTTTGCGCGAGGTAATCGAAAACAGTCTTAAGTGAATGTTGAAAATTCTGATAGCTCAATCATATAACACCGCATGATTTTGTATCGCACACAACAGAATGAAACTATGATATAATATAG
>CAMCIX010000213.1 GCA_945875045.1 uncultured Clostridia bacterium
GAGATGTAGAGAGGTCTCGTGGGCTCGGAGATGTGTATAAGAGACAGGCCCGCCCTACGTTGCAATTATTCATTAAAAAACAATTTAACGGACGGTTGGAGGATGCCTGTCCCTGTGAAATGTCAATTAAACCGTTGTAGGGGAGGGTCTCCGTGCCCTCCCGAATCTATCATTTAATGTCCAAAATCTAAGATTATTTTTGCGCTACTGTCTTATCCGTTGCAGGGCGCTTTTTTCAAGCCTAGAAACCTGTGCTTGGGAAATGCCGATTTCCTCGGAAACCTCCATTTGGGTCTTTCCCTGCATAAATCGCAGAGATAAAATGTGCTTTTCGCGCTCGCTTAGCTTTTTTATCGCTTCTTTAAGCGCAATTTCGTCGAGCCAGTTTATGTCGTCATTATTGTCTCCCACCTGATCAAGGACGTATATCGTGTCGCCGCCGTCCGAATAAACAGGGTCGTAAAGCGAAATGGGGCTCACTATGCTTTCGAGGGCGATAACAACCTCCTCCACGGGTATTAGGAGCTCCTTTGCAATCTCCTCGACCGTCGGCTCGTGCTGATTTTTGCTTGCAAGCCGCTCCTTAACCTGCATAGCCTTATAGGCGGTGTCCTTAATTGAACGGCTTACCCGAATTGAATTGTTATCCCTTAAATACCGCCGTATTTCCCCTATTATCATCGGAACGGTTATAGAACGGCGAAAATAATATATACACAGAGGATGAAACTTATCCATCCTCTTAATGCCTTATTTAATTATATCAATTTATGATGTTTCGGTCAACTGTAAGAATTAGGAAAGGCCGTTTCCTTCTGCCAAATCCAAAGCAATAAAAGGCATAAAATAGAACGGAACTGTCATAAGCTTTTTATTAGCGTCATAACCGTAATTATTTTTTGAAACCTTTATTGCAAACTCGAATTTATTGTGATTTGAAAACTTCTCAAGCGAATTAAGTGTACCCCTGCCTTTTTTTACATCAATCGGATATAATTTGTTATCGGACTCAATAATAAATTCAAGCTCTGCCGATGATTTTCCACGCCAGTAGAACAATTTATGATCTTTGGCTATCAGCTCATTAGCAACATAATTTTCAAAGAAAATGCCCGACAAGGTGTTTTCTCTTTCGCTTGAAATAAAAGACGTTGCGTTAATTCCGCTTTGATATGAAAACATACCGATATCACCGAGGAAAAGCCTGAAATTACTTTCGTTATCCGCCATAAGCGGCATAGTAATATGCTCTTTTAATTGAAAAGACTGATTTACAATATGTGCCATCGTGAGCCATTGAATCGAAGTCGCAAAATCCCGGGTTTTACTCTTTTCTTCAATCAGTCCGGGTGAGAAATTTTTAGTTTCCTTGTTCAGTTCTTTATAAATATTTTGAAACAGTGTGCGCGAACGCAAAATTGCTTCAGGACTTGCCTGATACAACTCCATATCGGCAAGATAATTATCGTATAACACCTTAAGAACTTCTCTTGATTCAAAAAGTTTTTCGTTGTCAATATAGGTATCTACGGCTTCAGGCATACCACCGACAAGCATATACCTATAAACTTGCTCTATCGCCAATTCGTGGATTTTTGCATCAAGCGGAGTTTTATTTTTATATGCCTTCTTAACAGCGTCATAAAGAACTCTGTTGCTATTCACTAAAAACTCATCAAATGTCATCGGATAGACTGTTATTTGATTTATCTTTCCAACGGGAAAAAGAAATTTGCTTTCGGCAGATGCTCCTCTTTTACGGGTTTCGCGTTGTATTTTAATTCGCACCATTGAACCGGTAGCAATAACAGGTATTTCTCTGAAATCCTGACAAAAATATTTTAGTGAAGATACGATGTTGGGGCATTCCTGTACTTCATCAAATATTAAAAGTGTTTTTTCGTTAATTTGCTTACCCTTTAAAAGCGAAATATATTCTATGATTTTTTGTGCATTAGCAGTTTTTGAACAAAACTCCCTGATTTCATCCTCAATTTTACAATCAATATAAATATAATTATCCTTATAATAAGTCTCGGCAAAAATATCTTTTATCAGATATGTTTTGCCAACCTGACGTGCGCCCCATACTATCAAAGGTTTTCTTCGGCTATTGTTATTCCAATCAATAAGTTTTTGAGTAGCATTCCGTTCCATATATAACCCCCAGAACTGTTTTCAAGGTTATTATAACATTAATTGCACCAATTATCAAGTTTTTTGTCTAATTAATTGCACCTTTTAGGGTATTTTGCAGTCGATTAATTGCACCTATTGCGTATTACTAACAAAAAAAGATAGAATCATTTAGCATATTTCCTTTATCTTTATATTTTAATCATATCGCTTAGTAGATTTGGAACGGTTATAGAACGGCGAAAATAAAATATACACAGAGGATGAAACTTTATCCATGCTCTTAATGCCATATTTAATTATACTTTTTTAGAGCAATCCGGTCAACTGACAATAACTGTAAACTATAATTATATCAGATTGCTCGGTATAAGACAGTTATCTGCATCAATAGGTATCGGTTCCTCACACATACAAATGATACCGCCCTTTCCTCGGTTGAGCTGCGCCTTATCAAGAACCTCGTATTTCTTAACCTCACGGTTATTGGGGTTGGCTGATTTCTTTATTTCTAACGGATGAATAATATCGTTTTCCTCTACAAAAAGATCGATTTCCTTTGCGTTGGAATCACGGTAATAGGTGATATTCGCCTTTGATTTTGAATAGGCAAAGTTTTTTACCAATTCCATTACCACATAATTTTCGTAAAAATGACCGCTGACCGCACCGTTCATAAGGGTTGCGGGAGTTAGCCACATAGAAAGGTAGGCACAAAGCCCCGTATCGCAAAAATAGAGCTTAGGCGTTTTGGTAAGCCGTTTTAGTGCATTGTTGGAATAGGGTTGCAAAAGATATATAATACCTAACCCCTGCAATACGGCAACCCATTCCTTGGCGGTGGGTTGAGATATATCTGCCGCCTCCGCCAGATTGGAATAGTTCACCTGCTCGGAGGTTAATGCCGCACAGGCGTTTAAAAATTTTCTAAACCGTATATAATCGGTAATGTTGGCTTCCTCTGCAATATCTCTCATAAGATAGGTTTCAATATACGAATTGTAATACTCAAAGCGAAGCTCATCATCAACACCGACCGTTTGCGGCATACCGCCCTCCCATATATGCTGAAAAACCGCTTGGATGTCATTTTTAGGCATTTGCTGTTGGCGAGCTTTGAGTGCATCAAGTGAAAAATCAAGCTCGGTATCGAAGGTTATTCCGCTTTTTTCTCTCTGAGACAAACTATACAGTTCAAGAATACCGAGACGGCCGGCAAGGGTTTCCCTTATTTTCTTCATCATCTTATACTGTTGTGAGCCGGTAAGCCAAAACAAGCCCTTTTCATCACTCTCGTCACACATTATCTTAATTTGCTCAAATAGCTCGGGCGCTTTCTGTACCTCATCAATTAAAATAGGCGGTTTGTAGGTTTGAAAGAATAATACGGGATCTCTTTGCGCAAGTTCTCTCGCCAAAGCGTTATCGAGGGTCACATAGGTTCTTCCTGTGCCCCTGTCTCTTATACACATCTGACGCTGCCGACGATATGCAGTGTGTAG
>CAMCIX010000214.1 GCA_945875045.1 uncultured Clostridia bacterium
CCACCGTAGTGCTTAACAAAATATTTACAAAGTCCGACAAAAAATGATTTATAATAGAGTCGGTGAATTATATGGAATTAAATTCTAAAAATATTAAAAAAATTCTGCTTATAATTTTGCTCGGCTCATGTATTTTTACCGCCGTGCAGAATTATGACCGCCTGTTTTCGTTTATTGGGCGTATTCTCTCGGTTGCAAGCCCTGTTATAACCGCGCTGTGCATAGCCTTTGTGCTGAACGTTCTGCTTAATGCCCTTGAAAATAAAGCGTTCAGGTTTATGGACGACAGTAAAAAAGCCCTTGTAAGAAGGGCGAAACGTCCGCTCTGCCTTGCGCTTACCTACCTTATCGCCTTCGGCTTGATAGTTCTGCTTATCGCCTTTATAATTCCCGATATTGCCGACACCTTTATATACCTTGCCGAAAAGCTCCCCTCCTTTATGACCGAGGCGAGGACCTGGATTGAGGATATACTCGAAAAATTCAACCTTTCCCAAAGCCTAATACCCAATATTAAAATCGACTGGTCGGCGGCGGCAAACGCGATAAAGGATTATGCTATCGGCTATTCACAGGCGATTTTCGGAAGTGCCGTAAGCTTTACAACCTCCTTTGCCTCGGGCGTTTACAACACGGTCTTCAGCATTATGATTTCCGCCTACATTCTCGCCTGCAAGGAGCGTATAGGTCGCTTTGCGGTGCGCCTTATAGACGCGTTCGCGCCTAAAAAGGCGGCAAAAGCAATCTATCATTTTTCTTCGACTACCTATGATTATTTTTCAAAGTTTATCGGCGGTCAGCTTACCGAATCGGTAATTTTAGGAACGCTGTTTTATATAGGTATGACGATTTTCCGCTTCCCCAACGCGGCGATTATTTCGCTCTTTATCTGCGTGACCTCCCTTGTTCCCATTGTGGGGGCTACGGTGGGGGTAATTGTCGGTTTTATGCTTATTTTAATTACAGACCCGATAAAGGCGCTTTTGTTCATAGTCTTCTTCTTTGTCATTCAGCAAATCGAGGGCACCTTTATTTACCCGCGCGTTGTCGGTAAGTCTGTTGGACTGCCGGGCGTAATAGTAATATGCGCGGTGCTTGTGGGCGGAAATTTAGGCGGTATTGTCGGCGCGCTGATAAGCGTTCCGACCTCAGCGGTGCTTTTTGCCCTTATTAAGGAGGCTGTCGCCAAGCGAACTCCGTCTAACGTCTAACGTCTAACATCTAACGTCTAAAACCCAAATCGCCGCGGAAAACCGCGGCGATTTGGATTATGGGGATGAATATGGTGGGTATTTAAAAACCGTCGGACGGATAATTTTAAAGGGGAGGTAAAATTATCAGCCTAACAGATTTTTAACTGTTTGTAGCGGTCGGGGTCGGTATTTTTCTTGATCCTGACCTTAAATTCTATATATTTATCGGTTTCGTATTTCCGCGAATGTGCGTCAATTCCCGCGTTCTGGAGGGTGGATAACAGCTTTGACAGGCTGTTTGAAAAGAGCCGCACGTCTCCGATAGCCGCCTTTCTCACAGGCTCGTCGGGCTTTTTGCTCTCAGGCTCCTTTTCGGGGTTTAAAAGCGAGAAAATGTATTCCTCCGCCTGCGTAAGGGTCATACCCTCGGCTATTATGCGGTCGAGAGCCCCGTCCCGCATTTCCTCGGGCAGTCTTAAAAGGGCGCGGGCGTGCCGCTCGGTAAGGCGCGCAGAGATTATACGTTCCTTAATGCCGTCGTTCAGCCTTAACAGCCTAAGCTTGTTTGAAAGGGTGGACTGGGCAATACCCAACCTTGCCGCCGCCTCGGACTGGGACATACCGTACTCGGCGATAAGACGGTTAATACCCTGTGCCTCCTCAAAGACCGTAAGATTGCTCCTTTGCAGATTTTCTATTACAGAGTAAAGGGCGGCGGTCTCGTCGTCGGTTTTGTGAAGAATACAGGGAACCCGCCTAAGTCCCGCCATAACCGCCGCCTTTAAACGGCGCTCGCCCGCGATAAGCTGATAGGAGCCGTCGGGAGCCTTACGAACCGCAAGGGGCTGAATTATGCCGCTTGCCTGTATACTGTCGCTTAGCTGTTTTAGCTCATACTCGTCAAAGCTTTTTCGCGGCTGGTTGGCGGAAAGCTTTATTTCGGAGGGCTTTAGCATAATAAGCTTCTTGTCGGATAAAGTATACATCGTATTCCTCCCTGTCTTCTTGTTACAACTATTATTTTAATGCTTTTTTAAAATTTGTAAAGAAAAACACATCGGGAATATTCGTGCCTTTATTACAAAAACACCCGCGTTAAAGCGGGCGTTTTGATATTTCGGAGGGCTTTCGCGGGTATTTTGTCGGGGTTTGCGATATTTTTTTTGCTGTTACGAAGGCTCGCCGCTCATTTCCCGTTAAGGTTTCGCATATAATAGTAGGTTTTTCGGCTCCTAAAAGCCTTGCGGCGTTTTGGGCGGCGGCGGTTTCCTCGTTAGCCGAAGCCCCCTTCATAGCGACAAACATACCCCCCTTTTTCACAAGGGGCAGGCAGTATTCCATTAAAACGGGCATTGCGGCGACCGCTCTCGCACAGGCGATACCGTATTTTTCACGGTGAACAGGGCTTTTGCCCGCGTCCTCTGCCCGCATATGAACCGTGCAAATGTCTTCAAGCCCCGTTTTTTCTATCACTTCGTTTAAAAAGACAAGGCGTTTATTAAGGCTGTCAAGCAATGTGACCTTAATATCGGGGCGCATAATTTTAAGCACCGTACCGGGAAAGCCCGCG
The DNA here is from genome assembly GCA_945875045.1 of uncultured Clostridia bacterium. Classification (GTDB taxonomy): domain Bacteria; phylum Bacillota; class Clostridia; order Oscillospirales; family Acutalibacteraceae; genus UBA737. The sequence continues at coordinate 2,764 of CAMCIX010000214.1, forward strand.
CCCGTGCCTACGTCGATAAGGCTCTCTCCCCTTTCGGGTTTTATATGCTTTAAAAAGAGGATGCAATCGTAAAAATGCTTGTAAAGTACCTCCTCGGGCTCGGTTATTGCGGTGAGGTTTATTTTTTCGTTCCAACTAAGCAGTAGGTTGCCGTAAATTGTAAGCCGTTCGGTTTTCTCCCTGTCAAGCTCCGCGCCGAACTCGGCACATGCCGCGGCTATTTTTTCAAAATGAAAATCAACCATTCTTATCCCCTCCCGCTATGTAGGCTTCAAGACGGTAAATCGGCGACCCAAGTGACGCAAATTTATGCTCGTACTCGGTCTCGATATTCCCCTCAAAGCCGCTGTTGTGTAAATCGAGGGAGACGTTTTTAAGGGCAAAGCCGCTCTTGGTAAGGGACTCAATAGAAAACTCAAAAAAGCGGGGATTATCGGTCTTCTGGTGAATTTCCGCTCCCCTTTTCATAAGCTGTTTATATATTTCAAGAAAGCGCGGGTGGGTGAGCCTGTGGGTGGCGTATTTGTTTTTGGGGAAGGGACAGCTGAAATTAAGGAAAATCCGCTCGATACTGTTATCCCTTAAATATTTAGGCAGATACTCCGCACTGCATTTTATAAACCGCAGATTGCTTATCCCCTCTGCCTTTGCCCTTTCGCAGGCGGAAACTATAACATTAGCGTCCTTTTCGACGGCAATAAGGTTAATATCGGGATTGCGGCGCGCAAGCTCTGCCGCAAAGCCGCCCTTGCCGCACCCGACCTCTAACATATAAGGGGCGGTTCTGCCGAACCAGCCGTCTAAATCTATGTATTCCTTTTTTTGCGCCGCGGTGTTAAAATTCCTGTCCTCGA
>CAMCIX010000215.1 GCA_945875045.1 uncultured Clostridia bacterium
GAGATGTAGAGAGGTCTCGTGGGCTCGGAGATGTGTATAAGAGACAGGCCTATGGTCTGCTTTGCCTTTTCGCCGAAATACACGGGCTCCCAGGTTTCGCTGTCAACAGTAACCACATTAGGCAGCTCAAGCACAACCTTTGAGCTTGAAAAAATAACTGTTTTTGAAGATCCTAAATCTATTCCTATATCGGTAGCCATAGCTTTCCTTTCGTTTGCTTTAATATATTAATTATAGCATTAATTATCGCTTTTTACCAGCATTATTTTCTTTCGTCTTCTTTTTTTCGGTTATCAGCGCAGTCACGCAGTAGACAGCCTCCGCGCCGGCAGAAAAAAGCTGTCCCGCGCATTCGTCTAAGGTTGCGCCCGTCGTCCTAATATCGTCCACAAGCAAAAACGTTTTTCCGCTTGCAGAGCCTTTTGCGGCGTAACGCCCCTTTACGTTTTTAAAACGCTCCTTACCGAATAAATCGTGCTGTCGCGGTCCCGCCTTGAGGCAAATAAGGGTATCAATTAGCGGAATACTAAGAATTTCGGAAATTTTCTCGGCTAATACCTGGCTTTGATTAAAGCCGCGCTTTAAAAGCCTTAGCCTGTGCATAGGCACAAAGGTCACTCCGTCAAATTTAATGTCGCGGTATTCGTTTTTAACGCAAAGCGCCATCTGCTCGGCAAAATAATCGGCGTTACTAAGTCTTCTTCGAAATTTGAAGGAATACAAAGCCGTCTTAGCGGGCTGTTTGTTGATAAAGGGCGCAATACAGCCGTCAAAACGGAAAATACGGTATTTGCACTCGCAATTCTTCTTATCCTTGCCGCATCTGATGCAGCGCTTAATCGGGTCACAGTGCACAAGCATTTCGCTGCAGAAATCGCAAAGGGGCTCGCCTTGCTCCGTAACCTCTCCGCAAGAAGCGCAGGTATTAGGAAAAAAGACGGCTTTAATAACCCTTATTATCTCTTTCATAATCGCCGTCTTCCTTTAAAAATTGCTTAAGCAGAGTATACCGCAGGGTTTTGCGGTCGTTTGATACCATATCGTTCCAAACCGACTCGTCCCCGACCGCCACCAACAGCTTTTTCGCCCTTGTGACGGCGGTATAGAGAAGATTTCGGTATTTAAGCTTAGTAGGCACATCAAAAAGCGGCAAAACAACGCAATTATACTCACTGCCCTGACTTTTATGCACCGTACCGGCGTAGGCGAGCTCCAACTGACCCAAATCCTCCGAAAAATATGTGACCACCCTATCGTCAAACCTTACCTTTAATACACCGCCCCGCTTGTCAATATCGGTGATAAAGCCGACGTCGCCGTTAAAGACCCCCGTGCCGTACTCCCCGTTATCCCGCCTATACTGCAAATCGTAATTATTTTTTATCTGCATTACCTTGTCGCCCTCCCGCAGGTAAATACCCTTAAAGGCTAACTGCGGCTTGCCCGACGTGTTTGGGTTCAGGGCGCTTTGAAGGAGGTTGTTAAGGTTAACCGTGCCTGTTTCGAGCAATCTTGAGGGGCAAAGCACCTGAATATCGCGAATCGGGTCAAGGCCGTATGCCGAGGGAAGCCGCTCGCAGACAAGCTCCTCCACCGTTCGGCTTACCGAAAGCCTGTCCTGTCTGCGAAGAAAAAAGCAATCCGAATCCTTAGAAGAAAAATCTGCCTTTTCGCCGTTAATAATCGCGTGGGCGTTAGTGACAATGCGGCTCTTACCCGCCTGTCTGAAGACCTTTTTAAGGCGAATGGACGGGAAAATATCGGAGGATAAAATATCGTTAAGCACATTCCCCGCGCCTACCGCAGGGAGCTGATCGGAATCCCCTACCAGAATAATACGGCAGGAAAGTCTGAGCGCCTTTAAAAGGCTGTCGAACAGCAGAGCGTCAATCATCGAAGCCTCGTCGACTATTATAACGTCGCAGTTAAGGGGATTTTTTTCATTCCTTGAAAACTGCTGATTGTCCCCCTCGGTCCATTCAACCTCCAAAAGGCGGTGAATGGTTTTCGCCTCCCTGCCCGTAAGCTCGGTCATACGCTTTGCCGCCCTGCCTGTGGGGGCGGCAAGCTCCAGCTCAAGGTTGCGGTTCTCAAAAAGGCTTATTATGGCGTTTAGTGTGGTGGTTTTTCCCGTGCCGGGTCCTCCCGTTAAAATAAGTATACCGCTTGAAAAGGCTTCAAAAATCGCCTGCTTCTGCAAATCCTCAAACTCAATACCGAGCTTTCGCTCAACGTTTTCAATTTCGAGCGCGTCAACCGTAACCGCCCTGTCTATGTACCTTTTAACCGAAACAAGCCGCGCGGCTATATGCTCCTCGGCGGAATAATAGGCGGGAATAGACAGGTATTCAACCCCGCTTACCGTCTTTGAGGTAATTCTGAAGCAGTCTGTAAGGCGGTCACAGCAGACCTCTACGGTTTCGCGGTTACATTCAAGCAGCTTTACCGCCACCTCGCAAAGCTTACCGCGGGGCAGACAGGTATGACCGTTTAAAAGGTTTTTTCTAAGGACATATTCTATTCCCGCCGAGACCCTTAATTCGCTCGACTTATCAAAGGAAATATCCTCCGCTATATCCTCCGCCGTCTCAAAGCGGAAGTCGATTCCCTCCTCGCACAGCGCGTAAGGGTTGGTCTTAATAATTTCGGTCGCTCTGTCGCCGAAACGGCGGTAAATCGCAAGGCATTTATCGGGGGTTACTCCGTATTTTGAGAGCATCATCATAATGTCCCTAACGCCGTACTGCCTGTTATACTCCTCGGAAACCGCCTTAGCCTTTGAGAGGGTTATGCCCCTTACCGTGGCTAAATCCTTTGGGCTGTTTTGAATTACGTCAAGCGCGTCCGCCCCGAATTTTTCCACTATTTTCTGCGCCGTGGCGGGACCTATACCCTTAATAGCACCCGAGGAAAGGTAGCGCAAAACTGCCGCCGCGTTCTGTGGAGTTTTTCTTTCAAAGCTCTCCGCCTTAAACTGCTCGCCGTAGGAGGGGTGAACGGTATAGGAGCCGTAAAAAACCGCCGCGTCTCCCTCTGCAAGAAAGGGCATAGAGCCGACGACCGTAACGCTTTCCCGCCCTGAACGCACTTCGGCTACGGTATAGCCGCTCATCTCATTTCGATATGTGATTTTTTCGACAGTTCCGTTAATTTCTTTAACCGAGTCCGTTAATACTTCCCCCATTATGAGAAAATCCATCCTTCCGCGCGTCAATCGGCTTTATTACCTCCGCCAAGCGGGATATATCCGTCAAATTCCGCCTTAAGCTCACTGAGGGTAAGGTAATTCGCGCCGTATTTTTCGGCAATGTAACGGCAGGCTTTATCTCCCTTTTCGTCAAGACCGTTGTTTACCGCTATAATATAATCGGAATAACCGTTTCCGAGCCACATTTTCTGCTCTACCGCGAAAAGCAGCTGTTCCTCGGGGTCGTTGCCCGATAAAAAGACTACCGAGTATGTAAGCGCCCTGTGTCTCGGAGCGGTAAGCCGTATTTTAATCCCGTGCAAAAGCTCTGCCAATCCCAGCATCGAAAGACAGAGAAGCGTTGCAATAATAATATACCTTATCAGCATTTTTCTCACCCCGATAACAGTATATTCGTTAGAGAG
>CAMCIX010000216.1 GCA_945875045.1 uncultured Clostridia bacterium
ACCCTGAACCTCACAACCGTAGCGGGTGGCAAAGCAGTCAAACCAGCCCATTCTGCGAGGTCTTCCCGTGGTTGCGCCGTATTCGCCGCCGTCGCCGCCGTGGTCGCGCATAGCCTTAGCCTCGTCCCCGAAAATTTCGCTGACAAAGGCTCCCGCGCCAACCGCCGAGGAATATGCCTTAATAACCGTGTAAATTTCTTTAATAGCATAAGGGGGAACGCCCGCGCCTACCGCGCCGTAGCCCGCTATTGTATTGGAGGAGGTAACCATCGGGTAAATGCCGTGGTCGGTGTCCTTAAGTGTGCCTAACTGTCCCTCTAACAGCACGGTTTTGCCCGCCTTGTCCGCCTCGTAAACAAGCTTTCTTACGTCGCCGACAAAGGGCTCGATTCCCTTTTTCCATTCCATCATTTTATCAAAAATCTCATCAACCGAAAGGGGCTCCTTATGATAAAGATTTTCAATCAATATGTTCTTTACCTCTAAAACGCGCTCTAATTTTTCGTGCAGAGCCTTTTCGTCAAAGAGCTCGCAGACCTGAAAGCCGATTTTCGCATATTTATCGGAATAAAAAGGCGCGATACCCGACTTTGTTGAACCGAAGCTTGCCTTGCCGAGCCTTTCCTCCTCGTAAACGTCGAAAAGAACGTGATAAGGCATAACCATCTGGCAACGCTCCGACACCATAAGGCGCGGCGCGGGAACTCCGTTTTCTACAACGGAATTGTATTCCTTTAACAGCTTATCAACGTCAAGCGCAACGCCGTTTCCGATACAATTTATAACGCCCTCGTTAAATACGCCCGACGGCAGAGTGTGGAGTGCGAATTTCCCGTATTTGTTCTTAATTGTGTGACCCGCGTTTGCGCCGCCCTGAAAGCGTACCACAATATCCGCGTTTCCTGCGAGCATATCGGTAATTTTACCCTTGCCCTCGTCGCCCCAGTTAGCGCCTACTACAGCTTTAACCATAATTCGAGACCTCATTTCAAAATACTGCGTAACCGTTTTGCGCAGTTACAATCTATTATACAATATCGGTTGGTATAATTCAAGAGTTTAATTTATCTTTTAAATGCGATTATTAATTTATCTTTTAAATGCGATTATCTGTTTTTTTTGAAAATATTATGCCGCGGGTGATATAGGAGCTTCGGCGGCACCGCTGTTATAACTTATCCCCAACAGCTGCTTGCGCAGGAAAATCAAATCCTCCGAATCCACCTTGCCGTTCGTGTTAAGGTCCGCAAGGTCGGAGCCTAAGGTTGTAAGCCCCGCAATTATCTTTTTAATACGAACCAGGTCCTTTACGGTAATTTTGCCGTCACCGTCAGCATCGCCGATAACCGTCTTTCCGAGGGAGAATTCAATATTGTAACCGAGCAAGTAAACCCTGTATTCTACTAATGTATCACTCTCGTTAGTCTCGATTCCGAAATAAATAATTCCCTCAGAGGTTTTTGCGTGGCCGTAGTTCCAACCGTCCGGGCCGAGAAGGTAAAGCGTATAAAGGGTAAGGGATTGAGTATCATTGTCGGAATAGGTGATGTGGGCTATTGTTCCGTCACAATTGAGCTGAAAGTTTTCAAGCTCTATGGAGGTTATTTCCTTGCTTTCCGTAAATTCAACAAAGTCGAGCTTACAGCTCTTTCCGAGATAGGTTGCTTTGTATTCCGATGCACCGAGGGGATATGCGCATATTTCTATTTTATATCCGTTTACCTCCACATATGTAATAACGTCGGCGTAGACATATTCATATTTATATTCGCAATTATCTTCGGTAACCTCGGCATAAATGCTCGAACCGTCCGTGTAGGTGATTTTGAATTTCATTCCGTCAAAGACGGGGTAATAACCCTCTAAAAACTGTGTTTTTGCGGGAAGCTCGGCAACCTCTATCGAGGCGACATTTGATTCCTTAAGCTTTACGGTATATGTGGTGCTTTTCCCCATATACCAGAATTCTACATGAAAATCACCGATTTCGGGATTGACACTATCGCCGTAATCAAACAGACATCTGTAATCGCCGATTTTTCCGTCTTCATCAATATCGGTATATGAAAAGGACTCCTGCGCTCCGTCCTTATAATGGAGTGTAAAGGCGAGGCCTGTTAAATCACTCGGATAAAAATGGTATTCGCCGCTTTCCAACAGGGAGCCGTAGTAGCTATCACCGTATACATATTCTCTTGTAGGGGCTGAATTAATTTCAATATATTCCACCGGTGATTCAATGATAGTGACGGGTACCTTGGTTTCAGTACCTAAATAAGTGACATAAAAATAATTATCGCTTCCGAGCGTCCAATTAACATAATTCTGCTCGTCGGTGTAGCTTATATAGGCTTCGTTGACCGTATCGCCGACCTTGGCGGTTTTAAAGCTTCCGTCCTTAAAGTTGATTTTAATAACCGTATTCTCATAGGGATTATAGTTATAATAAAAGTATTTACCTATTACCTGGCCGGACATCATATCATATTCATTATTAAAATACCCGCCTGTGTTTTCAATAATCGGTTCGGGACCGGATATAACCTCGATAGACGCAACAGGATTTTCGATAATGGTAACCGGCATTTTTACCGTGGCACCGCGGTATTCAATAGTGGCATAATTTTCTCCGCCAAGTGTCCAAGGGTTGGTATCCTGATCGGGTATAATCGAAACCTCGTAACCGTCAATCCAGCTACCCACATTTGTATTCACGGTATTTCCGTTTTTATACACGATTTTAATTACTGCATCAAATAAATAATACACATAATATTGATAATATTCCGTGAGCGTATCGGTTTCAGAATCATAAACAGGGGTGAAGCAACCGTCGCTGTGTTCAATATATTTATGTTGAGATGCGGAGACAAGCTCAATATAATCAACCTCGTTATCGCTTGTGTCCGATTCCGCAAGGGCATTAAAGCCCGACAGCGGGAGTATGCTTAGTGCTACAGCAAAAACTGCAAAAAGGGAAATGATTTTTTTAAAAGCTTTGTTTTTCATAGTTAGTCTCCTCAGTTGTTTTCGGTACATACCGATATTACAATGACTATAAACAAATTAAAGATTTGGAGTCGAAATAGTGTATTTAACCACTATTTCGACTATCTATAACCATTATAGCATAACCGTTTTCAGTAATCAACAATTCGATTTTTTCAAATGAATAAGGTAAACCGTGCATAGCAGTAGGGATACCACCGCCGAGGCAGGAACCGCAAGCCCGATTTTAAACAGGTCGGGCGAAGCGCCGCGGCTTAAAATATAGGAGAGGGGAATACGTACCGCGAAGGCGGTGAAAATACCCTGAACCATGACAAAGTCGGTTTTTCCGAGCCCGTTGAAATAGCCGAGCATACAGAAAAAGAGGCTTATAAAAAGATGCTCCGCCGCACAGCCGCGCTGATACCTTGCCGCCGCCGCAATAACCTCGGGATTTTTCTCAAAAGCCGCCGCCAATATTTCGGGGAAGAAAAAGGTTGCGACAAAGGTGAGAATACCGAAAATAAAGGAAATTCCAACCGATATTTTAAGGGATTTATAGGCGCGCTCCCTGTTGCCCGCGCCGATAT
>CAMCIX010000217.1 GCA_945875045.1 uncultured Clostridia bacterium
ATGTAGAGAGGTCTCGTGGGCTCGGAGATGTGTATAAGAGACAGGTCCTATAATTTGTCATTATAATCTAATTGTTTTGTTTTTCAAGTAATTCTTCGTACTCGCCGCTCAACCGCTCCCACTCGGTCATTACCGTATCAAGCTCGGTTTCAAGGGAATCTATTTCCGCCTGAAGCTCGGAAAGCTTCATATAATCAGATTGGTTTTCGGGGAAGGACAACTCCTCCTTAACCCCGCCGATTTTCTCCTCCAAAAGAGATATTTTCTCCTCCGCCTTAGCTATAGCCCGCTCGTATTTCGAGCGTTCCTTTGCGGGGGTGGTGTAGGTCTTTTTCTGTTTTATCGGTTTTTCCGCTTTTTCTTGCTCGGCGGGCGGCGTTTTCTTATTTTCAAGATACTGCGCATAGCCGTAGGGGTAGTATTTAACGCCGTCGGTTTCAAAGGATAAAAGACTGTTTGAAATCTTGCGGATAAAATAACGGTCGTGCGAAACAAAAAGCACCGTTCCCGCAAAGCGTGAGAGCATTTCCTCCAGCGTTTCCTTACCGACAATATCCATATGGTTTGTAGGCTCGTCCAAAATTAAAAAATTCGGTCTTTTCTTAAACATCTTGCAGAGCGCAAGCCGTACCCTCTCCCCGCCGGAAAGCATATCCACCGTTTTAAAAACGTCCTCGCCGCTAAACAGAAAAGCGCCCAAGGCGCTCCGCGCCTCAAATTCGGTCATAGAGGGAAACGCCTTTAAGAAATCGTTAAGCACCGTGTCGGGGCTTGAATAAAGCGCCATCTGCTGGTCGAAATAGCCGATATTTACTCTCGGTCCAAACTTATACTCGCCCGAAAGCGGCTTTACCGCGCCGATAAGGGTCTTAATAAGGGTGGATTTTCCAAGCCCGTTGCCGCCGATAATACCCACGCGGTCTCCCCTTTTCATTTCAAGGTCAACGGAGGATAAGACCGAGGTATAGCCGATTTCAAGTCCCTTTACCGATAAAACGTCCTTCACCCCAATGTCCTCGGGTTCAAAATCGGCGTGAAAGGTGCGCATATCGTAGGCAAGCGGTGCTTCGACCGGCTTCATTCTTTCAAGCTGTTTTAGCTTTGACTGCGCCATAGCCGCCTTTGTGGGCTTATAGCGGAATTTTTCCACCAATTCGGTAAGCCTTGCTATCTCCTTTTTCTGCGCCTCGTATTCCTTTGCCTGCTGTTCCCGCCTTTCCTTTTTAAGTACGGTGAACCGAGTATAATTCCCCGCATATTTATAGGTCTTTCCGTACTCTATTTCATATACGGTGTCTACCACATTATCAAGAAACATTCGGTCGTGCGACACCACGACAAAGGCTTTTTTATAGGATTTTAAGTATTCCTCCAGCCACTCCACCGCCTCAATATCGAGATGGTTTGTAGGCTCGTCCAAAAGCAGAATATCCGGCTTTGAAAGCAAGAGCTTTAAAAAGGCGATTTTGGTGCGCTGTCCGCCCGAAAATTCCGAAAGCGGGCGGTTTTTCTGCTCGTCGGTAAAGCCGAATCGCTTTATTGCCGCCTCGTACTCCCGCTCAAAATAAAAGCCGCCGCGGTTGGTAAAAAGGTCGAGCAGAGCCGTATAGCTTTTAATGTTTTCCTCGCTCTGCTCGTTTTCCATTTTTTCCTGCGCCCTGTCAAGCTCGGCTTTAAGCTCAATTATATCCGAATACGCCTTTCTTATCTCGCCCACAAGGGTTACGCTCTCGTCGTCAAAGGTCATCTGGGACAGCACGCCTATTACAGGCTTGCCCGAAACCGCGATAAAGCTATCCTCGTCGCTGTCCCTATTTGCAATGCTGTATTCGCCCGAAATAAGCTTTAAAAGGGTGGTTTTGCCGCACCCGTTGCGCCCCACCACCGCGATTTTGCTCGTATCGTTTATTTCTATATTAACAGCGCTTAAAATAGGCTCGCCCGAAAGCTCGACCGCGCCGTTTTGAATTTTAAGCTGCATAGCTTTCCCTCCCACGTATTGTTACAGGAAGTATTTTACCATTTTTGCTCGCGTTTTGCAACATTTAGGGGTTATATTACAGAATTCATTAAATTTGGTCGGGTCTCGGAAGGCATAAATGCCTTCCCTACGTTAGGTCAATTTACCTTTGTGCTTCGGGACGATGTAGGCATCGTCCCCTACGTAGGTCATTTGGGATTCCGTTCCCCTTGCCTCCCTCTGACGAGGGAGGGGGACCGCGTTAGCGGTGGAGGGAGAGATAAATTTTAAGATTGATAAAACCTTAGTTTTTCTCTCCCTCAGTCTCGCTACGCTCGACAGCTCCCTCGTCAGAGGGAGCCTATTTTATTGTCCTAAATAATGAACAATTATGCAGAAATGGAAACGGACAAATAATTCCGCATTCCGAATTCCGCATTCCGAATTAATTAATCCTCTTTTTCGTCCTTTTTATACGGCTTTTTCTTAGGAATCATAACGCTGACGAAGAATATTATAAGCATCGGCACGGCGAAGAAGCAGGCGGCGAGCAGGGGCTCGACCTGTGCCGCGTCGGCGGTGACGTGCGCCTCGGCGATGATTTCGGGGTTTTCGGTACGCTTGCCTCGCACGAGCAATCTGTGGGAGTTGATTCCGTAGGGCGTGCAGGTTACAAGGGTGCAGTAATCCTCGCCGTCAACGGGGTAAAGCGCGCTTATCTCCGAGGGGAGAACCGTTAGTATTTGGTCTACCTCGTATGTTATCATACGGTCAAGCACCGTCATTGAAAAGATGTCCCCTACCTCCATTTTGTCAAGGTCGGTAAAAAGCCTTGCGCTCGGCAGTCCGCGGTGACCCGAAAGCACGCAATGCATACCCTCGCCGCCCGTCGGGAGGGTTGTGCCCTCTAAGTGTCCGACAGCGACCTGCAAAACGGATTCCTTTGTGGTGTGGTAGATAGGCAGCTCGACCCCGATTCTCGGGATTGAGATGTACCCCATAATGCCCGAATCGGTAATCGCAAGGGTGCTTTCATAGCCCGAGACCTTGGTGTATTCGGTGAACGGGAAATTAAGCGCTTTTATTTTGCGGTTGTACTCGTCCGCCTCCGCGAACATTCTGGCATATTCCTCCTCGGACATATTTTCAATCTTTGTGTTGTAGTCCGCAATCGCACGGCTTTGGTGAAAGGAGTTCCAATAATCGCTGACCGTTGGGTAAAGCATTATCGACAGCCCCACGACGAGCACCGCAAGAAGAATAATTGTTGTAAGATGTTTTTTCACAGCCCGCCCCCGAAAGTTAGTAATGAATTAATAATGAAGAATGAAGAATGAATAATGAATAATGTTATTGTGTGTAAATTTACCTTTGTAGGGCAGGGGCTTGCTCCTGCCGTTCACATTGGTATAATGCATAATGAAAATAATTATTCATTAAATCCGGTCGGTTGCGGAAGGCATAAATGCCTTCCCTACGTTTGGTTGTTTAATTGGATAACGTAGGGAACGGATTTATCCGTTCCCTACGTTATCCAATTAAACATCTCTCTT
>CAMCIX010000218.1 GCA_945875045.1 uncultured Clostridia bacterium
AAGAGGTGCTATTCTCTCGTGGATTTCTGGCTTGGGACTTTTTTAACAGCCCCCTCATTAATTTTTTCTGTAATAAAAATATCATAATGTGTGCACCGAAAAGAGTGCATTAAAAAACGCCTCTGAAGCGGCATTTCTTTATAAAATTATTCCGCCTTACTATACTCCGTGTTTTATTCATTAAACGGTTCGGCTCTATCTTCATCGGTCTTTATATATCGCGGCAAACCTTCGCTGCTGCGCCATTCTTTGCCAGCTTGAGCCTTCCATTCCCATTTCCAATTATTACGATCCAAATGTCCGCAAATACTGCAGACCTTGCCTATATAAGAAAATTCTTTCCCATCGTACCTATCGGTAATTAAAGCATGGATATATGTGTGCTTGTGATCTCCGCGAGGCTTTCCTTTATTATTACTTTTCTTTTTGTGGGGCATATTATCACTTGATTTTCCGTAATAAGACTTCTCGGCTGCCCGTTGGACTTCGGGTCTCCAGCCCCAACGATTTTTAATTTTTCGGTATTCATTACTTTTTTTCATACGGCGCATCCCCAACGATATGTAATATGCTTAATTAGTCTATCCTTCGTTAATTATAATTCTTGATTTACATATTACATTTTGTCGATTCAAAATTCTTTTAATATATAATACCGCAGCATATGCACCGAAAAGCGGACATAAACTTTTGTAAAATAATAATGCATTATCGGGCGGGTTATGGTATAATGTACCTGAGAAGGTGATACCGTGTTAAGATACGAAAAATTATCCGAAGAAACAGATTTAAGAATAAGGACTGACAGGGAAAACAAGACCCAGCCTCAAATGGGCTTTGACGAGGAAAAGGTTATCCGCAGGGATAACGGGCGGGACAAGGCTAACCTTATCCGCACGGCGTTTATCCGTGACATTGACAAAATAATGCATTGCCCGTATTACAGCCGCTATGCCGATAAAACTCAGGTTTTTTCTTTTTACAAAAACGACGATATAACCCGCCGCGCACTTCATGTTCAACTGGTTTCGAGAATTGCCCGGACTATAGGCAGGGCGCTTAATTTAAACCTTGATTTAATCGAAGCTATTTCCCTCGGTCACGATATAGGTCACACCCCGTTCGGTCACGCCGGGGAGAGCTTTTTGGACAGGCTTTTGTATTCGCATACAGGCAGACATTTCAGCCACAATATTCATTCGGTAAGGGTGCTTGACAGGATTTTTCCCTACAATATAAGTATTCAGACCCTAAACGGAATTGCCGCGCACGACGGCGAGCTGGAGCTTTGCGAGTATACGCCCCGTCCGCTGTCAGGCTTTGAGGAATTTGACAGTCAAATTGAGGCTTGTTATCTCGACAAAGCTAATGTTAGAAAGCTTGTTCCCTGCACTCTTGAGGGGTGCGTGATGAGAATATCGGACATAATCGCATATCTGGGTAAGGACAGGCAGGATGCGGAACGCACGCATATTGCAGATGACAATAATTTTGCAAACAGCACAATCGGTAACCGCAACGCGGAGATAATAAACAATCTTATTGTAAACATTATCGAAAACAGCTACGGCAAGCCGTACATAAAGCTTGACAGTGAGCATTTTGAGGCGCTTAAAAAGGCGAAAGCCGAAAATTACGAGTATATTTATAAAAGTCCCGCTGCCAAGGAAGCGCTTGAAAGCACCGTAAAGCCTATGATGAGAGAAATGTATAAACGCCTTCTTGACGATTTAATAATGGGAAACAAAGCCTCACCTATATTCACCCACCATGTCGGATATGTAAATAAGGCGCACTATACCCGCACCGAGCCTTACGAAAACACCGAACCCAATCAGCTTGTGACCGACTATATAGCAAGTATGACGGACGATTATTTTATAGATTTATATGAGCATTTATTCCCTGACAGCAATTTGAAAATTAATTATAAAGGATATTTTGAGTAAAGGGGAATTATATTATGGTATATCTTTCCAAATCAAAATACTGCGGACTTTGGCAATGCCCTAAAATTGCATGGCTCCGTAAATACAAACCACAAGAGGTTACCGTTGACGCAAGTGTAGAGTCGAGAATGGAAGCCGGCAATGTTGTCGGAGATCTTGCTATGGGATTGTTTGGCGATTTCGTTGAGGTTACTGCCCATGACGGAGACAAGCTAAACCTTTCAAAGATGATTGCAAATACGAAAACAGAAATGGAAAAAGGAACCGAGATCATCTGCGAAGCTTCTTTCCAATATAACGGTCTTTACTGCGCTGTGGATATTCTTAAAAAAGAAAACGGCGGCTGGGCAATTTATGAGGTTAAAAGCTCAACCAAGCATGAGGACAGTATAGATGATAAGCCGGTATATATTGCAGACATTGCATATCAAAAGTATGTCTTAGAAAACTGCGGTGTTAATGTAACCGGTACCTATCTAGTATGTCTTAATAAGGACTATGTTTTTGATGGAATATTAGATATGAACAAGCTGTTTGTTATCAGCGATGTTTCTGATGAGATAAAACCCGAAGAGGTGAACATCAAAGCAAATCTTTCTATTGCTGAGAGATTGCTGACTTCCGATAAAGAACCTGAAATAGATATTCACGAAAACTGCAAGAATCCTTATCTCTGCGGTTTCTGGAATTATTGCACAAAGCATATTCCCGACCCCTCTGTATTTGATCTTTACCGTATGCCCTTTAAAAAGAAAATAGACCATTACAGACACGGCAGAGTTAAATATGAAGATTTGCTGTTAAGCGGCGATGTCACAAATCCCAAACAGCTGCGTCAAATGTTATATTATCTTTCCGAGCAAGGGGATTATATAGACAAGGACGGCATAAGAGATTTTATTGATACACTTTCTTATCCGATTTATTTCCTTGATTTTGAAACAATCCAGCCTGTTATTCCCGAATATGTCGGTACAAGACCTTATGCACAAATACCGTTCCAGTATTCGCTTCATTATATCGAATACGAAGGCGGACCGCTTTTGCATAAAGAGTTTTTAGCAGAATCCGGCACCGACCCCCGCCGTAGAATAGCCGAAAGGCTCTGTGAAGATATACCTATGAATGTATGTGTGACTGCTTATAACAAGACTTTTGAATGCACAAGACTTAAAGAACTGGCAGAATATTTCCCGGATTTGGCAGATCATCTTTTGAATATCAAGAAAAATATTATTGATTTGCTTGTTCCGTTCCAAAGCGGATATTATTATAACAAGGCAATGGGTGGCAGCTTCTCAATTAAGAGTGTATTACCGGCGCTATTTCCTGATGACCCTTCGCTTGATTATCATAACCTTGAGCAGATTCACAATGGCGGCGAAGCAATGAGCATCTTTCCGAAAATCAAGGATATGCCGCCTGAAGAACAGCGGACAACGCGCCGAAATCTGCTTAAGTACTGCAAACTTGACACTTATGCAATGGTTAAGGTGTGGGAGAAGCTGAATGAAGCCATAAAGACAAATTGAATAATCAAGCATTTTAAAAAG
>CAMCIX010000219.1 GCA_945875045.1 uncultured Clostridia bacterium
ACACACTGCATATCGTCGGCAGCGTCAGATGTGTATAAGAGACAGTTGTAATACCCATAGCGGCGGGGACAGCATATATTCTTGGATATAAAAATATCTCCATCGGGGAGAAAATGGTTTATAAGAAAAGATAAGGAGTAAATTTATGGCTGGTTTTTTCGGTTTATTCAATTATGAAAAGGAAGGGCCCGGTATTTCAAAAAACGCGCCTAAAAAGAAAACATTTATAGTTTTTTTTGAAACCTTTTTCCGTAACTTTTGGAAATTTATTGTTATTAATGTAATCTACGGAATTTTTTCATTACCCGTTATTACTAACGGTCTTGCGGCGGCGGGAATTACCAACGTTACACGCAATATTGCAAGAGACAAGCATTCATTTGGCACAAGCGATTTTTTGGAAACTATAAAGAAAAATTGGAAGCAGGCATTGCCCGCGGGTATCATTAACACGCTTATTTACATAATTTTAGGCTTTGACATTTATTTCTTTTACACCGCGTCAGAGGGTATTATGGCTACGGTAGGTCTCGGTATTTCGCTTTGTATGCTGTTTATATTTACCGTAATGCAGTACTATATCTGGACCCTTATTATTACCTTTAAATTCAGTCTTAAACAGGTATACAAAAACAGCTTTAAATTTGTTTTTATTAATATGAAAATGAATTTGCTCTGCTTTTTTGCAATACTTCTTGTTTATGCCGTTAATATCGCGCTTGTTTTTCTTTTACAGTCGTATTTTTTGCCGGTAATTACCTTTGAATTACTGCTTTATATTTTGTTGTTCCCGTCGTTCAGATATTTGCTCGTGCAGTACTGCACCTTTCCGTCAATCAAGAAGTATATTATTGACCCATATTATGCCGAGCATCCC
The DNA here is from genome assembly GCA_945875045.1 of uncultured Clostridia bacterium. Classification (GTDB taxonomy): domain Bacteria; phylum Bacillota; class Clostridia; order Oscillospirales; family Acutalibacteraceae; genus UBA737. The sequence goes on from CAMCIX010000219.1 coordinate 878, forward strand.
AACGAGGATATAGAGAAACGGCAGAATCTCGGCATAGAAATTGAGAAGAAGACCGAGCCTAAGCCCGACGGCGAGAAAGGCGAAGAAGAGCCCGAAAACGTATTTGAAGACTAAAACGATTAACAGCCGCATATATTTTCTTGTAGAGCAATACAAGGAGTGGGGAATATGGGCTGCAGAATCGCCGATTTGAGAAATAAGCAGGTTGTCTGTATCAAAAACGGGTGCGTATTAGGTTATGTTTACGACGTCGAATTTAACACCTGCGACGGAACGCTGACCGCGATTATTATACCCGGAAGACCGCGTTTTTTCGGTATATTCGGACATGATGAGGATATTGTTATTCCCTGGTCGGAAATTGAGGTGATAGGGGAGGAAACCGTCCTTGTTACTACCGATTCCGCACCCTACACGCCTCGCTTTAAAAAAGGTTTTTTTACAAATTGAATTTAATTTTTTTAACCGCTGATAATTTCGGCGGTTATTTTTGTAATTATTATTTTTTGATAAAATGCGCAAAATAATCACGGGAAGTGATTGAAATGAAATTTATGCGCGTTTTATCGAAAAGCGTGTTTTTTATATTTTTGATATTTGACATTTTTATCTTTTCGGTGATAGCTTATCTTAATACGACGGTGAGCGAGAATTACAAAATTAAAAGGGGAGACGTTTTAAGCTTTGAAACCTCCGTACCTATAACCGCCGTATACGAGGGTACGCGGCTTTCGCAAAGCGGAAAGACCGACGATGTCGGAGAAGAATTTAAAGTAGATTTAAAGGCGTTCGGTATAATACCTTTCTCGACGGTTAGCGTAGAGGTTGTAGACGAGCTTCACGTGGCGGTTTTAGGCACGCCGTTTGGTATGAAGCTATATACCGAGGGGGTTTTGGTAATCGATTTAACCGCTGTCGAAACCGCCCACGGAAACCTTAATCCCGCCGAGGCGGCAGGAATTAAAAAAGGCGATTACATTGTTTCGGTAGACGGTAAAAAGGTCGCCACCAATGAGGAGCTTAGCGCGGCGGTTGAGGCGTCGGCTGGAAATGAAATGAGATTTGAAATTAAACGGAACGGAAAGACCAAAATAATACGTTTTTGCGCGGCGGTATCAAAGGAAACGGGAAATTATAAAATAGGGATTTGGGTTAGGGACAGCTCTGCGGGAATAGGCACTCTGACCTTTTACAGCCCTGCTACGGGTGTTGTCTGCGGTCTCGGTCACGGGGTCTGCGACGAGGATACAGGCGAGCTTTTAGAGCTTAATTCGGGCGAGCTTGTATCGGCGGAGATTATCGGAATAGAAAAAGGCGATTCCGGAAGTCCGGGTCAGCTTAAAGGAAAATTCAACTACACTGCGTTGGGCGCTATTGACTGTAATGCCGAAAACGGTGTATACAGTTTTTTAAAGGGCAGTATAAATCTTTCAAATTTGACAGAAATTGCCCTTAAACAGGAAATTAAGGACGGCGAAGCGCAGATTCTGTGTACTTTAAACGGAAATACGCCAAAGCTTTATTCCTGCCGTGTGAAGAAGCGCACCTCTTCATATTTGTCGCCGACCCAAAACCTGCTTATTACCGTAACAGATGCAGAGCTGTTAAATCTTACGGGCGGCATTGTGCAAGGAATGAGCGGCAGTCCCGTATTGCAGAACGGAAGGCTTATCGGCGCGGTGACACACGTTTTAATAGATGACCCGACAAGCGGATACGGAATTTTTGCGGAAAATATGCTTACAACGGTTAAAGCCGTAACTGAAACGCAATTAAAAACCGCATCATAATAACGGAAGATATAACGGACGGTTCGCAATAACGTGAAAACCGTCCGTTATTGCATTATGAATTGTATTATTCGGGGAGGTCAATGGTAATAAAGCAAGTAAAAATATGCCTAAGAAAAAATACAAGTAATTATACTAAATGAATATTTAGTATAATTAAGGGGAGTGATAAATTGAAAAAAGCCTAAATAGCTCTTTTTCATTGATATTCAAAATTACTCTTTTATCTGCAATAAATCATTTGCAAATTGAGATAATCTTTCACACTGCTCATACTTTGTTCTGTAGCCTATACCGTCAATTACAACAAACGGATTATAAGCATTTATTACGGTCTTAGTTCCGTCGGTCATTGTTATTGTAATAATTACCGCCTGACCACCGTATTCTTTATAAGAATCATCTTTATTGTAGATGACAATATCTTTTAAAACATCTGCCAGTTTAGATAACTGTGTTATTTGAATAGTTTTATTCGGCGGCATTAATTGAACGCTTGCTGACGAAATATCTGCTTCATTTATATTAGCAAACGGTTTCTTTCCTAAAAAAGGATATAATCCAAATATTGCCGAAACTGTTAATATTATTATAGTCAATGCGAGTATTACTTTTTTCTTATTCATTCAATGCCTCGTTTTATGTTCATTAATATAAAACACAAAATCCAAGTCTTTCGACTTGGATTTATAATGGTGATCCATCGGGGATTCGAACCCCGGACACCTTGATTAAAAGTCAAGTGCTCTGCCAACTGAGCTAATGAATCAAAAGACAGCTTAATTACTGTCTCTTATACACATC
>CAMCIX010000220.1 GCA_945875045.1 uncultured Clostridia bacterium
GTCGTCCCGATATTGCCGTAGACCCTGTCCTCGGCGTGCTCGCGCACCGCGCAGGTGTTGAAAATTATAAACTGCGCGTCGGACATATCCTCGGTAATATCATACCCGCATTTTAAAAGCATACCCTTAAGCCTTTCGGAATCGCTGACATTCTGCTGACAGCCAAAGGTCACCACGCATGCCTTGGGTGTTTTTTTATATAATTTAAGCGCGAGCGCGGCGACTCTGCCCGCATATGCGCTCTGCTCCGCCGATATTTCGGCTGTGCTTACCGCTTTTGGCAATTCTGATTCTCCATTCAATCTGTAATCAATTTATTATACAATAAAAACCGCCGCTTTTCAAGCATTTGCGGCGGTATATTTTTAACCAACTGTTAATTTTTCGATAATAAAGCGGTAAGGATATACCCTACCGCCAAATATACCTGTTAAGTTTTCCTGATTTCACGGAAGACATAAATGCCATCCCTACGTTAAAACGTGAAAGAAATACCGTAGGGAACGGATTTATCCGTTCCGCAAAACAGACGCCGGGAGCGGTTCTCCGACTTGGTTGAACCGCCCCCTTAATTAGTTTTAATATTATTATGCCTCAAACGCGTCAACTATAATTTCCGAAGAAATGATATTAAAGCCGAACTGTGAATCGCTGTTTTTAACGAAAAGGGTGACCGCCCTGCCGTTTTCCTCGCCGTCATGCGAATCTATGTTCACAAGGGTTGTTACGGTGTAGCTGCCGTCCTCGTTGAGCATTACGGAATCAACAGTATGCTTATAAACCGTGTAGCCGCGCGGGATAATATAAACATATCCGTCCTTTTTAGGAAATTCGGCATTAACGGAGGACAAATTCTCAACCTCAACCCCATACATATTATAAAGATAATCCTTAACCCGCGTCTCGTCCATAAAGGACTCCTCTGCTCCGCCGTCCATATTGCAGAGCGCGGCTACAGAGCAGTTAACCAAAGCCTCGATAGAGCCTAAATCCTCGCCGTAGGCAAAGCTGTGATTAAGCATATTAAGAAAACGCGCTTCAAGTACCTTATCGGTATCAGCCGCCTGTACAGCGGGCTTATTATCTACGGTCTCTGCAGGCTTTAAGGCGATTACGGAAGAAGAGGTGAGCATAAGCAGAGCAAGGCTTAAGCATACAAAATATTTTCTTTTCATTTTGCTCCGCCTCCGCAACATCAAATAATCTATATTTCTATTATACACATATTAAGGAAAAATTGCAGAAACAATTCGGTTACAAATTATTTCAAAATTGTAACACTTTCTCTTCTTTGTCCTTATGTCCGCGCCGAAATTCTCTACAAAACGCACAAAATCGACCTTATTTATTTGTTTATGACAAATTGATAAATTTTTAATATTTTTGTTATAATTATTAGTTGTATTTGCTAACGAGATGTGTTATAATGGTTTTAACAAGTTGTTACCGCGCAAAAAGGCGCGATAATTTAAAGGAGTGCATTATATTGAAACAGTATCCTATGAATCTTACCAGAAGCATTGCCGTATTAGGTCACGGCGGCTCGGGCAAAACCACCCTTGCGGACGCGATTCTCTGTTGCGGAAAGGCAACCGAGCGCATCGGCAAAATCGCCGACGGCACCACCGTTATGGATTTTGACCCGGAGGAGAAAAAACGTAAAAATTCGGTATCCACTTCTGTTTACGCGCTTGAGACGGGCGGGCAGAAGCTTAATCTTATAGACGCGCCGGGACTTTTTGACTTTGCGGGCGGAGTAAGCGAGGCTCTTGCCGCGGCGGACACCGCGCTTATCGCGATTTCGGGTAAATCGGGTCTTACTACGGGCGCAAAGCTAAGCTTCGCAAAGGCACGCGCGGCAAAAAAAGCCGTCGCCTTCTTTGTGGGAAAGCTTGATTCCACCCATGCCCATTTCTACCGCGTAATTTCGGCTTTGGCGGGCAACTACGGCGCGTTAATCTGCCCCGTTACGATACCCTACATTGAAAACGACGAGGTTAAATCCTACATAAATCTTATCGAAAACAAGGCATACGCCTTTGACGGACTTGAGGCAAAGGAGCTTCGTATGCCCGTAAGCCGCGAGGCGGACGAAATGCGCAGTATGCTGCTTGAGGCGGTTGCCACCACCGACGACGCGCTTATGGAAAAGTATTTTGCGGGCGAGGAGTTTACGCCCGAGGAAATTAAGTCGGGACTAAAAAAGGGCGTATGCTCGGGCGATATTTGCCCCGTTTTTGCAGGAGTTCAGCAGACGGGCGCGGCGGTGCCTATGCTCCTTGACGCCCTGCTTGAAATCACCCCCTCCTCCGCAGATTCCGGCTACCGCCTTGCGGACGGCGAGGAAAAGCGGTTTGACGAAAAGGGTGAAAACGCCCTCTTAGTGTTCAAAACCATAGCTGACCCGTTTGTAGGCAAGCTTTCCTACTTCAGGGTGCTTTCGGGCAAAATAAAGAACGATATTCGCCTTATCAACAGCCGCACGGGAGAAGAAGAAAGACTTTCAAAGCTTATGTGGCTTAAGGCGGGCAAGCAGGAGGACGCGGACGAAATTACAGCAGGCGATATAGGCTCGGTCGCAAAGCTCGGAAACGTGGTTACGGGAGATACCCTCTCCGCTTCGGGCAAAATCACCGCCGCCCCCGCCGAGTTCCCCGCGCCCTGCCTGTCGGTTGCGGTATATCCCAAGGCTAAGGGGGACGAGGAAAAGATTGCCGCCGCCTTTAACCGTATTGCCGAGGAGGACCCAACGGTATCGGTTCACACCGACAGCGAGACCCACGAGCTGATTCTTTCGGCTCTGGGCGAACAGCATATAGATGTAATCGTTTCCCGCTTAAAGTCAAAATTCGGTGCGGAGGTAGAGCTTAAACAGCCTAAAATCGCCTATCGCGAAACCATAAGAAAGCCCGTAAAGGTTCAGGGAAGACACAAAAAGCAGTCTGGCGGTCACGGTCAGTTCGGCGACGTATGGATTGAATTTGAGCCCTGCGATTCCGACGAGCTTATATTCGAGGAAAAGGTCTTCGGCGGCGCCGTACCCAAAAACTTCTTCCCTGCGGTCGAAAAGGGACTGCGGGAAAGCACGGCAAAGGGCGTGCTTGCGGGTTATCCCATGGTCGGCATAAAGGCTACCCTTGTGGACGGCTCCTACCACCCTGTCGATTCCTCGGAGATGTCCTTTAAAACTGCGGCATCAATAGCCTTTAAGGAGGGTATTCCGCAGGCGGCTCCCGTTCTGCTTGAGCCTATAGGCACCCTAAACGTGCTTGTTCCCGACGAAATGTTGGGCGACGTTATAGGCGATATAAACAAGCGCCGCGGCAGAATAATCGGTATGAATCCCGCCGAAAACAAGATGCAGGAAATTGTGGGCGAGGTTCCTATGGCTGAAATGGCGGACTTTGCTACCGCTATGCGCTCGATAACTCAGGGCACCGCGTCGTTTACTCTGACTCCTGC
>CAMCIX010000221.1 GCA_945875045.1 uncultured Clostridia bacterium
ATCTGCTCACCTCACTCCACTCTAATAGGATTGTCCTTAGCGATTGTAGTATTGTACGTGCCTGACAGCCTTATGTCGTAAAAATACTGTCCCGGCTTAAAAAGCGCTGGCGTTTCCTCATCGAAGCCTAGGCTTAACATATTGTTCGCCGCTCCTTTGAACGTAAATTTTTTTACAGCCTCTTTTTTTAAGTAGAAATAATTATTAAATTTCCTTCAAAAATTCCCCTATACGGCTTATTGCCTCTTTGATATGTTCAACCGAATAGCAGTAGGAGGCGCGGATAAAGCCCTCGCCGCTGTCGCCGAACGCCGTACCCGGTACAACCGCAACATTCTTGCTGTAAAGTAATTTTTCGCAGAACTCATCGCTCGTCATTCCCGTGCTTTTAATGCTCGGAAATGCGTAAAAGGCTCCACGCGGCTCGCGGCAGACAAGCCCTATCTTATTAAAGCCCGACACCATCATACGGCGGCGCATATCGTACTCCTTAACCATATGGCGCACGTCCTCGTCACAGCTGTTAAGCGCCTCTATTGCGGCGTACTGGGAGGTGGTCGGGGCGCACATAATAGCATACTGGTGAATCTTTGTAATCTGGTCCATTATCTCCCTCGGTCCGCAGGCAAAGCCCAAACGCCAGCCCGTCATTGAAAAGGACTTTGAAAAGCCGTTGACCGTGACCGTTCTTTCCCACATTCCGTCTATAGTTGCGGGGGAAGCGTGACTTTTACCGCCGAAGGTAAGCTCGGCGTAAATCTCGTCGGAAAGGACGAGTATGTTTGTACCTTTAAGCACCGCCGCTAATCTTTCAAGGTCTTCCCTTTCCATTATAGCACCCGTCGGGTTGCAGGGATAAGGTAAAATTAACAGCTTGGTGCGGTCGGTTATCGCGTTTTCAAGCTCCTCGGGAGTTACCTTAAAATCGTTCTCCGCTTTAGTTTCGATTATAACGGGAACGCCGCCCGCAAGCCGCGTTATCGGCTCGTAGCATACATAGCTGGGTTGTGGGATTATAACCTCGTCCCCCGGGGCTACCACCGCTCTTATACAGGCGTCTATCGCCTCGCTTCCGCCGACGGTTACTAAAATTTCCTCGTCGGGCTGATACTTAACCCCGAACTTGCGCTCCATATAGTCGGAAATCGCGTTTCTAAGCTGAATTATACCCCAGTTTGAAGAATACTTTGTCTTTCCCTTTTCAAGGGAGGTGATACCCGCCTTTCTTATCTGCCACGGGGTCTGGAAATCGGGCTCGCCCACGCCTAAGGAAATCACGTTATCCATTGTGGCGGCAATGTCAAAAAACTTTCTTATTCCCGACGGCTTAATGTCGGTGACCGTGGGGTTTAATATTTTAGAATAATCTATCATATAAAGAACTGCCCCCTGCCGTCGTCTTCCTCGCTTACCAATTCGACGTCCATTTCCTTATAACGGCGGAGGACGAAATGGGTGGTGGTAGAGGTTACGGAATCAATAGTTGCAAGCTCCCTTGCGACAAAACGGGCGATGTCCTGTAGGGTTTTCGCCTTTACAACAACATTAAGGTCGTACACGCCCGACATAAGGTAAACCGACTCTACCTCGTCGTATTTCATTATCTTTTCGGCGATCTCCTCAAAGCCAAGCCCCGCTTTCGGCACAACGTTTAGCTCGATTATCGCCGAAACATAGGGGTTTTCCACCTTTTGCCAGTCGATTATCGCCTTGTAGCCCTTTATAAGTCCGTCCTTTTCGAGCTGTTTTATCTCGCTTTCAACCGTCTTTTCGTCCTCGCCTAACATTACGGCAATATCCTCTGCGGTGTATTTCGCATTGCGCGCCAATAATTTAAGTATTTCGTATTTCATTGATGTTCCTCCTTTAAAAAATAACGTCCCGAACGCCATAAAGACATTCGGGACGAATAAAAATCCGTGTTACCACCCTAATTCGGAATGAAAATTCCGCACTCAACGGTACAATAAATACCTTTGTCCTTTAACGGAGACCGCCGTCTTCCCTTTCGGGAGCCGCTTGAGGGTAGCTTCATCTAATAACCGCCGAAGATTTGCACCGAACATCTTCTCTCTAAAGAACGGTCAAAGGACTACTTATCCCTTTCAACGCGTTTATCTGTTTTTTTAATGATAAACCATTCGGTGCAATTTGTCAAGCGGGAATATTATAAATTCTGTTTTACGCGTATTAGTTCTCCCGAGAATGTAGTCGGTCGAAGTACCGTTTTTGTATCATCGAAATAAGAAAGACTGTAAAAATTAAACTTATAAAACCGTTTGCATAGCGCAAATAAACTCCAAACATTTTAGAGATTGCATTGCGGACGGTCAAGGATGCCTGTCCCTACGAAGTTAGATGTTAGACACTATATGCCAGACCGTATCCCCCAGTCTCGCTTCGCTCGACAGCCCCCTTTAGGCAAGGGGGCCTTAACCTTCTTTAGCCTCCCTTGCCCTAAAGGGAGGGGGACCGCCGAACGGCGGTGGAGGGATTCCGTTTCTTATAAAATCATTTCAAATTGTCGTCATAATGCGCGCGGAATCCGCCTATATATTTAGGTCTTACCCGCGCCGCTAAAACGAGTGCCTTACCTATACGGTTGTTGTTAAGCCTTACAGGTACAGCCACCTTTTTTAGGTGCATACCTATCATTGTAAAGCCGATGTCAAGCCCCGCGTCGGCACGGATTTCCTCCAATGCTACAGGCTCGCTGAATTTTGCGTATGCCGCTGTCGCAAAGGAGCCGCCCGCTTTAGGCTGCGGCACGACATTTACAATTTCTGCGTTAGGTACTGCGGCGCGCTCGGTAATAATCGCGCGGTTTAAATGCTCACAGCATTGCACGGCTAAAAATATTCCCTTTTCCTCTGCCGCTGTGTATATTCCGTCAAACACCTCTTTCGCGGTGTCGGGCGAAGAATCCGTACCTATTTTGGAGCCCAAAATCTCGCTTGTCGAACAGCCGACAACCAAAAGCTGTCCCCTTTTAAGCCCTGCGACCTCTATAATTTCCGTTGCGGCGTTATACGCCTGCTCCCTTAAATTTTCACTCATAACAAACACTTCCCGATTCATTTTAATATATAATACCACTTTTATAGCTATAATCAAATATTTTTCGCAAAAAAACTTGACTTTTTTTTCTTCTGATGATATTATAATCTAAAATGCGCCGATAAAGGAAAGTAGGCTTTAATCTTCTTTCAGAGAGTCTTCGCCACGGCTGAAAGCGGAGATATGCAAGGTTTTTTCCGAAGTTCCCTTTTGAGCAGCGCCGCTGAACGATATATCCCTGTAGGCGGCGACGGTTGGCACCGTTAAATGCCGCGAGAGTGTTTGCTCTTTGAGCGAAAAAACGGGTGGTACCGCGGAGATTTTAATGCTTCGTCCTGTTCTTTGGGACCTGTCTCTTATACACATCTGACGCTGCCGACGATATGCAGTGTG
>CAMCIX010000222.1 GCA_945875045.1 uncultured Clostridia bacterium
CTGGCGAGAGTCGAACCCGTTACGGTTTGACTCTCGCCAGCCTAACCGCCGTGCCGTAGGCGATTACCTCCGCCGCGCCCTGCATTACCGCCGAGGAGCCGTAGCGAATGTTTACTATCGCGTCCGCACCGAGAGCCTCCGCCTCGTCAACCATACGCCTTGTGGCAATCTCCCTCGCCTCGACCAGCATTTGGGTATAGCTTTTTATCTCGCCGCCGACAAAGGTTTTCATACCCGCCATAAAATCTCTGCCGATATTTTTTGACTGCACAACCGCGCCCTTTACAAGACCCAAAGCCTCAAATTCCTTACCCGGGACATAATCAATATTAAATAACTGCATAATCTATCTCTCCTGTTTATACTGTTTTGTTTTTTTGCATTTGTATGGTTATACTTTAAAATATGAACGTTTTGAACCGCTCTCGGAGTTAACTGTGTAAATTTCGGAGTGAACGGCAGAATTTAGATAGCCTTCTTACGCCGTAAGAGCTATTCCGAAACTTCTGTCATTCGATTGAACTCGTCTTCATCTATCACCGTAACACCCAATTTATTCGCCTTGTCAAGCTTACTGCCAGCGTCCTCGCCCGCTAAAACATAGGTCGTTTTTTTGGAAACCGAGGAGGAGGTTTTACCCCCGAACCCCTCTATAATCGCGGAGGCTTCACTCCTTGAATAGGTCGGAAGTGTACCCGTGAGCACAAAGGTCATTCCCGCAAAGCGGTTGTCCTTCACCTCCTTAAGCGATTTCATATTCACGCCCTGCACGCGCAAGCGCTCGGTCATAGCACGGGTTTCACTTAGCGAAAAAAATTCATAAGCTGATTTGGCAAGGACCTCGCCGAAGCCGTCTATCGCCTCAAAATCTGTCTCAGAAGCGTTTAAAACCGCCTCCATATTGCCGAAATTCTCCGAAATTAACGCCGCCGCCTTACTGCCTATATGGCGAATACCAAAGGCGAAAATAAGCCTTGCAAGGTCGTTTTGCTTTGAATTTTCAATTGCCGTTTTAAGGTTATTAACGCTCTTTTCGCCTATGCGTTCAAGCTCTGCAACCCTTTTATAATCAAGGCTGTAAAGGTCGTCAATATTTCTAATAAGACCCGCGCTTAACAGCTGTTCAAGCACCGCGGGACCTAACCCCTCAATGTCCATAGCGTCGCGGGAGGTGAAATGAATCAGGTGGCGCAGAAGCTGTGCGGGACAGTCGGCATTGGTACAGCGGATTACCGCCTCGCCCTCCTCCCGCCATACGGGAGAGCCACAGGAGGGGCAAACCTTCGGCATTTCATAAGGTGCCGCGCCCTCTGCGTGCTTTGAGACCGAAAGCACCTCGGGAATAATGTCCCCCGCCTTGCGGACGGTTATTGTATCGCCTATACAGATACCCTTTGAGGTTATAAAGTCCTCGTTATGGAGGGTTGCGCGGCTCACGGTTGTTCCCGCAAGTTGAATCGGGTCAAATATGGCGGTAGGAGTAAGCGCGCCCGTTCTGCCCACACCGATTTCAATGCTTTTAAGCACCGTTTCCTTTTCTTCGGGCGGAAATTTGAAAGCCGCCGCCCATTTCGGGTACTTTGAGGTACTGCCAAGCTCCTCCCTGTAAGCAAGATTATCCACCTTTACAACCGCACCGTCAATATCATACGGAAGACCGCCGCGCGAAAGGCCGATGCGCTCTATTTCGGCGACCGCCTGCTCTACGTCCCCGCACCTTTTATAGGTCGGCAGAGTGTGAAAGCCGAGACTGCCTAAAAAGTCCAACGTTTCAATATGGGAGGAAAACTCCTTGCCCTCTATACGCTGAATATTGAAGACAAAAATATCAAGCCCGCGTTCGGCGGTGACTTCGGAATTTTTCTGCCTTAAAGAGCCCGCCGCCGCGTTGCGCGGATTTTTAAAGGGGGTCTCCCCCATAAGCTCCTGCCGCTCTGTAAGCCTTTCAAAGCTGTCCCGCGGCATATAAACCTCGCCGCGAACCTCCAGCGCCCCCTCAAAGCTTATGACTTTAGGAATACTTTTTATCTGCAAAAGATTGGCGGTTACGTCCTCGCCCGTAACCCCGTCGCCCCGCGTAGAGCCGCGGAAAAACAGACCGTCCCTATATTCAAGGGAGACCGAAAGCCCGTCAATCTTAGGCTCAACAGATAACGCGGTGCGGGAAAGGTCAAGCTTTTCCGCAAAGCTTCTAAGCTCGTCAAAGCTGAAAACGTCCTGTAAGCTCTCCATCTTAACCGAATGCTCAACGGGCGAAAAGAGCTTTAACGCCGCGCCGCCCACCATTTGGGTAGGCGAATCCTCCCGACGAAATTCGGGGTATTCCTCTTCAAGCCTTTCAAGCTCGCGAAGCATTGCGTCATACTCAAAGTCCTCAATCTCGGGCGAGTCCTCGATGTAATACTTTTTGTTATGGTATTTAAGGGTATCGCTTAAATACTTAATTCTCTCTTGCGCCGTTTTAATATCCATAAATCTTCTCCGTTCCGCGCCGTTTAAGGAACAGCGCCGTAATCATTTATCAGTCCCGCTGTATTGTCCTGCTCGTTTTCGATAACGTTTGTAAAGGCGTCTGGCGTTGTTCCCACAATTACAGTCTGCGCCGCCATAGCCGAGGTTGAGACCGATATGCCGCCGCTGTACCCCGTCATTATAAGCCCGCCCCTTATGTCCATATCAATCATTATAATATGAAGCACCTGATTAATTCCCGCCGACTTAAACTCGTGCGAAAAATTCACCCTCGCCGTGGCGGTAAGCTGCATTTTAAAATGAATTTTAGGACCGAAGCCGCTTGTATATGTGCTTGAAAGAAATGTTCCCAGCGGAATAAGCAAATCGTAATATTCTTTTTGCGAGATAATCTCCGACAGTCGGTTGGAAATAAGACTTTTAAGGGAGTTTATTTTCACAATGTCGGTTTCAAGGCTTGTAACCCTGCCAGTACCGTCCCTTGAAAGGGTGACAATATCGTTATAGGAAACGCCTTCCTCGTTTAGTATATCCAAAATAGCGTTGTTTGCCGAGTCGAGCAAAATTGTTTCCGCCATACTTACGGCATACCGTATAATTACAGGTCGCATTTTGTAAAAGCAAACCGTAATCGCGACAGAAAACACCAATAAGACCGCTGTAATTTTAAAAAGGGCGTAATTTTCGCCGCGTCTTCGTCTTTTCATAGCTTCACCCGCCTTCCGCAATAACATAATACGGGCGAAGGAAAGCGAATGTTAATTAGATTATAACACTTTTTTAAAATTTATTCAATTAATTCCTTGACATTTTTAAAGTTTTACAGTAAAATATCATTTGTCGCAATAAGTAATACTTCTTCACTTTTCACTGTTACTTATTACTTTAATATGCGGGTGTGGCGGAATTGGCACTGTCTCTTATACACATCTCCGAGCCCACGAGCCCTCTCTACCTCTCGTATGCC
>CAMCIX010000223.1 GCA_945875045.1 uncultured Clostridia bacterium
GCGTGTTTTCCCTTACCCAGTCGAAAACACGTATAGCCTCATTAGTACCCTGCGGGAGCAAAAGATGCCTTACAATAAGCCCCTTTTGCATAATTCCGTCCCTAAATTCGCAAACGAGCTGTTGCAAATAACATTCTTTTATTGCCGCGGCGGCGTGTTCGGGATAATCGGGCGCACCCGAATAAAGTGCTGCGCGTTCGCCCGACAAATATTTTAAATCCATAAGAAAAATATCAACATAGCCCTTTAGCGCCCGTATCTCCTCCACCGAATCGTACCCGCCAGAATTGTATACAACAGGAATTTTAGGCTTATAAATATCGAGCGCGCGGATTATCGCGGGGACAAAATGGGTGGGCGTTACAAGGTTTATGTTGTGCGCCCCTCTGTCCTCCAACTCCTTAAAAATATCGGCTAATCTTTGGTAGGTTATCTGCTTTCCGAACCCTCCGTGAGATATATCATAGTTCTGGCAAAAGGCGCAGTCGAGGGTACAGCCGCTGAAAAAGACCGTGCCCGAGCCGTTTTTGCCGCTGATACACGGCTCCTCCCAAAAATGCAAAGCAGCCCTTGCCACCCGAGGCAGCAAAGGCATTTTGCAAAAGCCGTATAAATTTTGGTCGTTCGTGCGCTCGGCATTACACCGTCTCGGACACAGACTGCATTTCATTTTGCTTTTTCTCCGTTTTGGACTTTAATTCGCACACTCTTTTGCGGACGATTAAATCGTCATAGGTCTTTTTAAAGGAGGCTCTTCCGCAAAAGCGTCTGCCGCATTTTTTACATTCAAATTTCGCCGAAAACCAGCGGTTGCGGTAGCGCCATTTTGTTATGCGCTTCGCCTTTTCGCCGCATTTGTCGCAGGAAAACCGCAAATCCTCCTTGTTTATGCGCTCATCGTTTATATCCGAAATATTAAAGGGCTTAAAGCGCAGTCTTTTGTAAAACTCGGGGTCGGCGGTATCGCGTATCAGCGCCGTAAAGCGCTCCTCATTATAGCATTTTTGAAGCAAAGCCACGCTTAAAAGGCTGTCGTCCTTGGCGGTGTGAAGCTCAAAGCTGTCGGTTTCAATTTCTAAAAGCTTAGCCGCCGCGCCTAATGAAATCTGATTTTTGTCCTCATAACCGCCGCGTCTAAGCTCTCCCTGAACAAATCTCTGCAAATCAAGGTATCTTTCAATAGCAAATTTTCTGCCGCCGTTTAACAGATATTCCTCGTTTTCCTTTATGGAATAAAGGTCGGAATCGCTCCAGGTCATAGTAACGGTGTCTTCCCCCGCCCAGGCGTTATATCGGTCAACCGCGGTATCAAAGGGAACGCCCGCCAGCATTTTTTCGGTGGTAATTCCCGTGAGCTTTGCGAATCTGCCCGTAACCTTTTTGGAAATTTCGGATTTCACGGTTTCCTCAAAGGTGTCGATAATATTAAATTCGCCGTCAAGCTTTACCGCGCCTATCTGCAAAATCTGGTTAATAAACCGCTTATGCTTTGCGGAGTAAGCGCTGTCCCACTCCAAATCGAGAATAATATAGTTCATTATTTACGTCTCGACTCCGCCTTCATACGCTCTTCCTTGCCCAAGATACGCTTGCGAAGCCTGATGTTGTGGGGCGTAACCTCCACAAGCTCGTCCTCTTTTATAAATTCAAGCGACTGCTCAAGCGAAAGCCTTGTGGGCGGAACAAGCCTTAATGCGTCGTCCGAGCCTGCGGCGCGGGTATTGGTCATCTGCTTTTTCTTGCATACGTTGCAGACAATATCCTCGTTCTTCGGGTTTTCGCCCACAATCATACCCTCGTAAACGGGAGTACCCGCACCTATAAAGAGCCTTCCTCTGCTCTGGGTGTTAAAGAGTCCGTAGCCTGTCGCCTCGCCCGTTTCGTGGGCGATAATTGAGCCTGTCGAACGCTGTTCAATGTCCCCCTTATAGGGCTGATAGCTGTCAAAAACGTGGTTCATAATGCCGTTGCCGTTAGTGTCGGTAAGGAACTGGGAACGGTAGCCCAAAAGTCCGCGGGCGGGAATCAAAAACTCAAGGTGGGAAACCCCGCCCTCGCGGGTGCCCATATTCTTAATTTCCGCCTTGCGGGTACCCAGCCTCTCCATAACCGAACCGACATATTCCTCGGGTACCTCTATCATCAAAAGCTCGATAGGCTCTAATTTTTCACCGTTCTCGCCCTGTTTATAAATGACCTCGGGGGGAGAAACCTGAAATTCATAGCCCTGACGGCGCATTGTCTCAATAAGAATTGAAAGGTGCAGCTCTCCTCTGCCCGAGACCTTAAAGGTGTCGGCAGAATCGGTCTCCTCAACACGGAGGCTTACGTTGGTCATAACCTCCTTAAAGAGGCGGTCGCGAAGATTACGGGAGGTTACAAACTTGCCGTCCTTACCCGCAAACGGCGAATTGTTTACCATAAAGTTCATAGCAAGGGTGGGCTCGTCTATCTTAACAAAGGGCAGCGGCTCTACGCAGTCGGGCGCGCAGGCGGTCTCGCCGATTTCAAGCTCGGAAATTCCCGCAACCTGAATAATATCGCCGACAGAGGCGCTTTCCTCCTCAACCCGCTTAAGCCCTCTGTACATAAAGA
Organism: uncultured Clostridia bacterium; assembly: GCA_945875045.1. Taxonomy (GTDB): domain Bacteria; phylum Bacillota; class Clostridia; order Oscillospirales; family Acutalibacteraceae; genus UBA737. The sequence continues at coordinate 2,596 of CAMCIX010000223.1, forward strand.
GCTTTGCAATCTTGACGTTTGAGGTCGTGCCGTCCTTGTGGCAAAGCGCTACGGTCTGACCGACCTTTACAGTACCCCTTATAACCCTTCCTACGCCGATTCTTCCTAAATAATCGTCGTACTCGATATTGGTAAAGAGAATCTGGGTAGGACCGTCGGGGTCGCCCTCGGGCGGAGCTATCTCCTTTACAATCTCGTCAAATAAGGGCTTCATATCCGTACCCTTAGTTTCGGGGGAATAGGTGGCGTAGCCGTCCCTGCCCGAGGCGAAGATAACGGGGAACTCAATCTGCTCCTCGTCCGCGCCGAGCTCGATAAAGAGGTCTAAAACCTCGTCCACAACCTCGTGGGGGCGCGCCATAGGACGGTCGATTTTATTAACCACAACAACCGCCTTTTTGCCTAAAGCCAGCGCCTTTTTAAGCACAAATCTCGTCTGGGGCATACAGCCCTCAAAGGCGTCCACAAGCAGGAGCACGCCGTCCACCATCTGGAGTATGCGCTCAACCTCGCCGCCGAAATCGGCGTGTCCCGGAGTATCTACAATGTTAATCCTTATGCCGTTATACATAACGCTGGTATTCTTTGAAAGAATTGTGATTCCGCGCTCCCTTTCAAGGTCATTGGAATCCATCACACGCTCGTTTACCGTCTCATTGGCACGGAAGGTGCCGCTTTGCTTTAAAAGCTGGTCAACAAGGGTTGTCTTACCGTGGTCAACGTGGGCGATAATAGCAATATTTCTTAAATTTTCAATCTTAGCCATTTTATTACCTCTTTTTTTATCTTCCAAATAATATATTAT
>CAMCIX010000224.1 GCA_945875045.1 uncultured Clostridia bacterium
TGTGAGCCTGAGGCGTCCTTTTCGGCTACCTTCCAGCCTGCGTAAAGCTTAATGTCCTTCGTGATAAGCTCGGTTTTAAAATTAAAGGGCTGCGTAAGCTTTTCATCGGTATACCAGCCTGTAAAGGTATAGCCCTCGCGCTCGGGGTCTGCCGGAGCGATTGCGTAGTTGTAAGAGAGCTGTGTAATATCGTTTACATCGCTGCCGCCGTTTGACTCAAAGCTGACGGTGACCTCCTTAAGCTTTATAACCGAAATATCGTCAAGCTTTGCGGTTAAATAGCCGCCGTAGAATGTAAAGCCCAAGGTTGCCGCTATGCCGTCGCCGTCCTCGTCATCTCCCGTAATAACGGTGTTTTCATAAAGAACCCACTTGCCGAAATCTTCAAAGTTGTTTGTATCGGTAATATAGTTTTCGTTTTGAACCTCATATTCTGTAATGCTGTTCCTGTCAGGGAAGGTGCAAAGATACAGATTACCCGCACCAACAGACTCGATATTAAGCCAGAAGGAAACCTTATATACAGAGTTAGGCTCAAGATAAACCTGATTGCCTACGGTGTCGGGATCGTAAAACTTGAATCTGCGAAGATATTCTTCCGTCCAATGCCCGCATTGATAGAACTGGAAATAGTTATTTCCGCTGTGCGCGTTATCAGGATCGTTTATCATTAAAAATACGCCGTCTTCAGGATGATAGCTGTTACCGGAGTCCTCGTAAAACGCCTTGGCCTTATCGGTATCCTCAAAGCCAAGCAAAACCTCTTCATTGGGATTGGGAGCCGCGTCGTCAGCGTTATCAGCAACGCGCCACGAAGCGTAAAGGGTTAAATCGGATTTCGGGAAACGGTTAGAGCCGTAAAGCTCTCCGTCTTCGGTACGCCAGCCGTTAAAGGCATAGCCGTCAATATGACCGCTCTGGCCCGCAATAAGCAGGTCGCCCGGCGCGCCGTAACGTACTCCGCAGGAATAACGTCCCTCGCCTTTTTCATTCTGCTGAATATACTCAACCTTTACACATTCGCTCTCACTCATCAGCTCAATCTTAACATTATCAACATCGAGCATCTGATCCGCGCTTGTACCGTACATAGCAAGCTTTACAGGTCCTGTCTTGCCTGCTACCGCATAGGTTGAAAATTCTCCCCAAACCTGAGTATCGTGTTTATCGGGACCCATCGCTCCGGTCTCGAGCAGAACTGTTGAATTTCCGTAATTAATCCCTATTCCCGGCGACTGATTTGTGATAAGGAATAGGATAAAGGTATTTTCGTTGACTGTCGAGCCTGAATGTCTGAAAGCAAGAGAAACTTTATAGCGCTTGCCCTCGGTCACACAGAAGGGCGTGCCGTCAGGATTATAAAGGCTAATCGCCATATAGCGTTCACTGGTCTTGCCGGTCGCCTTAGCGCCATCGTCAAAGGTAATATACCCTTTACCGTCGTAAGCCTCCGCCGAATCGTTATTATTCCATACCGCGGAATCGGTCATTGTGGCGTCCGAAACGGGGGCGGCTGTTCCGTCATTGCTGTAAGCCTGTTTTTTGAACTCGCCCTTTTCAAAGCCGGTTGCGAAGGATTCATACTTATCGTTAATTGATACCCAACCCGCATAAAGCGTGAAATCTTCGTTAGGCAACGGAGTTGATACATACGGATTTTTGCAGTCTTGATCGGTGTACCAGCCCGTGAAAGCACAGCCTGCTTTCTCAGGTGCGTTAAATACGGGAATAAGCTCGCCCGGTAAGCCCTTAACAGGGTTTAGATCACTGCCGCCGTTGGTCTCTAACTTAATGGTAATGTAGTCATTTCTTTCAACTAACTTAACATCGTCGATATAAATACCGCTTTCGGTTTTCCCCCATTCGCTTCCGATAACAGGCACGAGAGCTACCGCTGTATTGTTTCCGATATCGTTAGGAACCATAAAGTTATAGTTGTATTCTACCCAGTCTTTCTTCATATCCTCAAGAATCGCGGTGTTTTCAAGGGACTGATATTTAGTTTCACTAAGCTTGGAGAAATATTTTCCCGAAGAAGGATCAATAAAGCACAAATAGAAAGCAGTTACTTTACTATTTAAATCCTTTGTTGCCTTAACCCTGAAGGAAATATTACAATAAGAACCCGGAGCAACCGACAAAAGCGCGTCTTCGCCGCCGGACATAGTCTCGGTAATCTTAAGATTGCCATACTCTTTTTCGGAATAATTGCCTCCCGGCAATTCTTTGATATAAGCGGCGCGGTTGCCGTCTTCCTCCGTAACGAAGTCCGTATCCGGCTTGCCATCGACAAGCGCACTTACAGAAGAATGGTAATTACGCTGTGCGTCGGTTTCAAAGGCGATATTTACCTCGCCGCGCTCAGCTACGGTAAGGGTCAAATCGTCGATTAGAATACCCGCCTCGGTTCTCCATCCGTCCGAAATCGGAACAAGCGCCAATGCGGTATTTTCACCTATATCGATTGATATATTAAAGGTGTAGCTGTATTCTACCCAGCCCTCCTTCAATTCGGCAAGAGAATGGGTGTTTGCAAGTTCTTGATGTCTTGTGTCTGCGATAATGCTGAACCACTGACCGGACGAGGGATTAATGTTGCACAAATAGAAGGATAAAATATTATTTTCCAATTCCTGTGACGCTTTTGCCTTAAAGCTGATGGTATATCTGGTACCCGGAACCGCATTAAAGATAGACTCGCTACCGTTCTGCTTAGTTTCAGACAGCTTAAGACTGGAGTACCATATCAGATCGAAACCGCTGCCCGGCAAAGATTTGATATAAGCGGCGTAGTTACCTTCTTCCACCTCAACAAAGTCCGTATCCGGCTTGCCATCGACAAGCGCGCTTACAGAAGACTGGTATTTGCGCTGTTCCTCGGTATCAAAGTTCATATTGACAACGCCCGGCTGTGTGAACTCTGTTACGGTGATATCATCAACCCATAAGGTCTGGTTTTCGCCTGTGGTATCGCCGAATACGGGAACCAGCGCAAGCTCTGTACCCTGCGCGAAGTCCTGTGCGGTAAAGATATAAGTATGCTCTTTCCAACCGTTGGTGGCTTTTGATGAAATAATACCTATATCCTTTTGGGCGGACCAGTTGTCGGGACCTACGTTAGCTGTATGCAAAAAGTCGCCCATTTTGTTGCCGGAGTTTACATACAACAGCTTAAGATAAACATCATCCCAGCTTGTTGCGAGATTTTGGTCTATTTTATACTTAAATCTGATTTCGTACTCACTGCCCGGAGTTACATTAAATGTTGAAACAGTACCGTCAGAATTGTTCTGAGCAATTCTTAAAGCACTCGCATATACGCTACCGTCCCAGCCTACAGGGATTACACTATATTTAAAGGCTTTTCCTTGCGCTGTTCCGCTGTCCTGAAT
>CAMCIX010000225.1 GCA_945875045.1 uncultured Clostridia bacterium
AGTCAAGCAATCCCTTTAAATCCTCCGCAAAGGTATCGAACGTAAAGGGGGCAGAGCCGCGCGGAGACCTGCCGTGACCCCGTGTATCGGGTATTATAACGCGGTATTTTTCGGCGAAAAAGTCAAGCTGATTCTTAAAAAAGCCGCCGTTTTCCCCGTTGCCGTGAAGCATAACAAGGGGCGTGCCGTAGCCCTTTTCGGTGTAATAAAGCTTAATCGGCATAGTTTACACCTTTTTCTTTAAATGGCGCTTGATCGCTTCAAAGCTTTCGTCGCTTATATCGTGCTCTATCTTGCAGGCGTCGGCTGTCGCGTTAGGTTCGGTTACGCCTAACATTTTAAGCGCCTCGGCTAAAACATTGTGCCGCTCGTAAATTTTTTCGGCGATTTTTCTTCCGCTTTCGGTAAGTGTTATATAGCCGCCGCCGTCTACTGATATATAGCCGTCCGCCTTTAAAAGTCCCATGGCGCGGCTCACGCTCGGCTTTGAGTAGCCCATATATTCGCTTATATCTATAGAACGCACCGCATTGCTTTTGCGGCTTAAAATTAAAATTGTTTCGAGATACATTTCTCCCGATTCCTGTAGACGCATAGGCTCAGCTCCTTTTTTAATATATTAACACATTTTCATCTCTTTAACAAGTGTATAACAATAAAAACCGATTTGTCATAAATTCATCCGACGGGGCATATGCTTTACCAAAAGACAGTGAAATGTATGGAGGAAGCAGTATGACAAACGTGAATATTTACAAGGATATTGCCGCCAGGACGGGCGGGGATATTTATATCGGCGTGGTAGGCCCCGTTAGGACAGGTAAATCCACCTTTATCAAGCAGTTTATGGATAAGCTTGTACTTCCTAATATCGAGGGCGACTACCAAAAAGAAAGGGCGAACGACGAGCTGCCGCAATCCTCCTCAGGAAGAACGATAATGACGACCGAGCCAAAGTTTATTCCGGAAAAAGGGGTGCAGATTAAGGTTGACAACTCGGCAGCGATGAACGTACGGCTTATTGACTGCGTGGGATATATAGTCCCGAGCGCCTTGGGCTACATAGAGGGCGATCAGCCGCGAATGGTTATGACCCCGTGGTTTGAGGAGCCGATTCCATTTAATATGGCGGCGGAAATAGGCACACGCAAGGTTATTAACGAACATTCAACTATAGGTCTTGTAATCACCACAGACGGGAGCATAAGCGACATTCCCCGAAGCGAGTACGAGGAAGCCGAGGCGCGGGTTATCGACGAGCTTAAGGCGATAAACAAGCCGTTTATAGTGCTGTTGAACTGTATGTACCCGAGCTCTGTCGAGGCGGCGGAGACCGCGGCAAGGCTAACCGAAAAGTACGGCGTTCCCGTAGAGCCTGTAAACTGCTTAGAGCTAAGTGAAGAAAATATCAAGCAAATTTTGTCCCGCGTGCTGTTTGAGTTTCCTATAAAGGAAATCTGCATTAATTTCCCGCGCTGGATAAACTCATTGCCGCTTGACCATTGGCTTAGAGCCGACCTTACCGACACTATTAAGGAGTCGGCGGGCGGCATACGCCACATAAGGGATATAGGCCGTTTTGAGACCGCCTTTAAGGACAGCGAAAACGTGGACGGCGCGGTGGTTGAGGTTGTTGACCTTGGAAGCGGCAGCGCCGAGGTTATGATAAAAATTAAAAATTCCCTTTTCTACAAGGTGCTTGCCGAAACCACGGGGCTTGTTATAAACGACGAGCAGGAGCTTATGGAGAGCATAAAGGAATTAGCGGTAATGCAAAAGGATTATAAAAAGGTAAAGGGCGCGCTCGACGAGGTCGAGGCGACGGGCTACGGCATAATAATGCCCGAAATCGAGGATTTAAAGCTTGAAGAACCCGAAATTATGAAGCAGGGCGGGCGCTACGGCGTAAGACTTCGCGCGTCGGCTCCGTCAATCCACCTTATGAAGGCGAATATTACCACCGAGGTAAGCCCGATAGTCGGAAGTGAAAAGCAGTCGGAGGACCTTGTTATGTATCTTTTAAGCGAGTTTGAGGAAAACCCCGTTAAAATTTGGGATTCCAATATTTTCGGCAAATCCCTCCACGAGCTTGTAAATGAGGGTCTGCACACAAAGCTTTCACGTATGCCTAATGACGCGCGTATGCGTATTCAGGAGACCATTGAACGGGTTATAAACGAGGGCTGTAACGGGTTGGTTTGTATTATTCTGTAATTTATTTTTTATCCTTAACATTTGAAAGCGGGTTGGCGTCTACAGCCCGCTTTATTTGCGCGTCCGAAACGTGGGTGTAGATTTGGGTTGTGCCTAAGTTCGCGTGACCTAAAATGTCTTTAAGCACCCTTATATCCACATTTCCGTGCTGATACATAAGGGTGGCGGCGGTGTGGCGGAGCTTGTGGGTCGAAAAGCCCATACCGTCAAGCCCCGCTTTTTTTAGATAGGTTTTAACTATATGCTGAACGGTTTTGGGGCTTATACGCCTGTGATTTCGGCTGATAAAAAGGGCGTTGCGGTCGGTTATGACAATACCCTCGTTGGGTCTTACCGCAAGGTAGGCTTTTATAGCCGCCTTGCAGGAATCGTTAAGATATACCGCCCGCTCCTTGTTGCCCTTTCCCGTAACGGTCATAATGCCGTCGCCCGAAATATCCGAAAGGTTAAGCCCGCAAAGCTCCGAAAGGCGCAGTCCGCAGTTTAAAAATAGGGTTAAAATGCAGTAGTCCCGCCGCTCGTTAGCCCCGTCCACCGAGTTTAAAAGCTCTAAGGAGTTTTCAAGGGTCAGGTGCTTTGGGAGGGATTGTTTAACCTTTGGCGATTCAAGCAGCTCGGCGGGGTTAGTGGGTATTTGGTGGGTCTGCACCGACATATATTTAAAGAAAATTCTAAGGGTTGAGGTTTTGCGCGCCCTTGTGGCGGTGTTGTTTTTAAGCTCCTCCTTGCAGTAGACCATAAAGGCGTAAAGGTCGGAAATTGTGACCGAGCGGACAAGCTCTATATCGGCGGCGTTAATATCAATCTTGTTAAATTCCACGTTTTTAGGCGCAATGCCGCGCACAAGCAGCATATAGCGAAAAAAGGTGCGCAAATCGATATAGTACCCCTCGACCGAGCGGGAGGACTTGCCCTTAATCGTTTCGTTGTAGGTTAAAAAGTCGCGCAAAAACGCGGGACAGCTGTTAAGAATTTCAAGCTTCATATTTTTCTCCGGATTTAGATGTTAGACGCGGAAGGCATAAATGCCTTCCCTACGTAGGGAAATTTAACTTGATACCGTAGGGAACGGATTTATCCGTTCCGCAATTCAGATGTTAGATAACGGACGGTCGGGACGCCTGTCCCTACAAATTTATTTTATTTAACTATAATAT
>CAMCIX010000226.1 GCA_945875045.1 uncultured Clostridia bacterium
ATACCACACCGCATTACAAAAATAAAGATATTTTTATGAATATTTTAGATGTTTCAGATGTTAGACATTAGACGCGGAAGGTATAAATACCTCAATTTTCGCATTATTTAATTCCGAATTCCGAATTCCGAATTCCGAATTAACCCTACACCCCCCGATTTTTCCGCCCAAAAGCGAACAAGCCCGGCAAAAGCTTTATTTTCGTGCTTTTGCCGAGCTTGTTTATTCAGTTCTGCTTTTTTAAGCTCCTTAACTAACCGTTTGCTTGCTACTCAAGTATATAAATTTCAACGTTACGGACTCCGAAGGACCTGCAAGCGCTCTTGGTAGACATAAAAAGATCTACTCCGTTAGGGTATTTCTTAATAAATCCGCCCGTGTCTGCCGCTACCGCATAGCCGTAAATAACACTGCCGTCGGCGGTTTTGATATACATTTTGGTGCCGTAGGGTATAACCTTGGGGTTGACCGCAATGTAGCCGGGCTGTGGCGCTACTCCTGTCGAGCAGTTGTGACCCGTATAGGTATAGGCGGTAGCCCGCGCGGTGATTTTCGACTTGTAATTAACGGGCGCGCCGTTTTTATCAAGCTCAATAGGGGCTGAGGGGGTAAGGGTGGAAACGCATTTTACCGACGCGCTTGTGGAAACGGTATTAGCCGCGGCTTTCTTTGTTCCGACGATTTCCTTGCCGTTCACCGCCGCCTGCACGATTTCCTCGCCGGTAACGGTCTTTTCAAGCGAAACTCCGTTTACAAGCTTTTCGGTGTAATTTACCTGCTTTACACCGTCGGCGCCGCTCTCGGTCGTTACGGTTCCCGCCGCGCTTGCGGAGGAATAAACCGTCTCAACCGTGTGAGGAATAGCCTCGGTGTAGCTTCCGTTTACATATTCAACGTCGGTGTAATCAATGTAAACCGTGTCGCTGATAACCGTATCTGCCGAGGGCTCGATAAAATCGTATTCGTCAGGCGAGAAGCCCGCCGAAATTAACGCGTCCTTAACCGTGCCTCCTAAAAAGTCAACCTGTACGGTTTCTTCCCCGCGGGTAATATACACGGGATAGGAATAAGCAATCTCAACCGTCGTCATACGGCTGTCAACCGTGGTCTTTGTTATTTTGTAACGGTCGGATTTCAAATTGAGGTTTGAAAGCACGCTCGCAACGTTTACGTTTATAGAGCGTACCGTATATGTCTTTTCTCCGTCAAAAATTTTCACGGTGTTTAAGGAAAAGCCGAGTAAAGTAATAACCGCAATAGTGACGGCAGTCATAACCGCTATACAGCTTATGCGCGCCTGTCGCGAAAAAAGCTTCTGCGACAAACAATACTTTATTTTTTCTAACATCAAATGACTCCTTTGATACAAATCTCGCAAGCCGTTTGCTATTATAGCCAATTAAAAAGGCGGTGTCAAAGCAATAAAAAGTCGATTTTTTAGTAAATAAGCCTAAAAAAAATAAAAATTTCAAAAAGTTACAAGCTTGTAACCTTTTGTAACCGTTAATGTATTGGCATTTTTTAACATTTAGCTTGTGCAATCCTACGAAATCGCATAAAGTGGTGCGGAAGAATCTCCGTACATTGCTATTTTACACCAAAAGTGGGGGATATATGCATAAAAAACCGTCTCATGGCGCAATATGCGGTAGAAAACAATCTATTTAAAAATTTGTTAAAAAAATCTTTACAATTATAGCTTGGTATGGTATAGTAATAAAAGTTAAATTCCTTTAAGACGGCACGGCGAGGTCGGCAAGGCTTTGATTAACAAACGGTTTATATCATATATAATATATGTATATGACGGAATTGTGTTAAGTATTCGAGCGTCTTGCCGTGGGTAGGACGCTTTTTTAGTATGGAGGGCTTATGGAAAAATTCAAGGCAACTCTTATGGACGAGGCGGCGGTTTCGAGGGCGCTTAAGCGCATATCCCACGAAATACTTGAGAAAAACAACGGCTGCGGTGAGCTTTGTATTATAGGTATAAAGCGCCGCGGGGTCGCTCTTGCAAATATTATTGCGGACAACATATATAATATAGAGGGGGTACGTCCCCCGACAGGCGAGATAGACATAACCTTTTACCGCGACGATTTGACCGCTATTTCACCCGACCCCGTGATACATTCCGCGGCGCTTACGGTTTCAATTGCAGGCAAAAGGGTGGTTTTGGTGGACGATGTCCTTTACACCGGCAGAACCGTAAGGGCGGCTATGGACGCGATTATGCGGTTCGGCAGGGCGGCGTCAATCCAGCTTGCCGTGCTTATCGACAGGGGTCACAGGGAGCTTCCCATAAGGGGCGACTATGTGGGCAAAAATGTTCCGACCTCGAAATCCGAAATTATAGCGGTAAAAATACCGCCGTACGATAAGGAGACCGCGGCGGAGCTTTATGAGATATGAACAGCTTACGGCTGTTGATATAGAATAACGCGCGGTATATAATTCCGCGCAAAAAAACGGAGGAAGTAATATATGAAGATGTACTACAACGTTGAAGACAAGCCGAAATTCGGTCAGCTTATTGTCTTCGCAATCCAACAGCTGCTTGCAATTATGGCGGCTACCCTGGTTGTTCCGGTAATTGTCGGCAACGGTATGAGCTCTGCGGCGGCGCTTTTCGGCGCGGGCGTGGGAACTCTTGTCTATGTGCTTTTCACAAAAAGAAAAAGCCCTGTTTTCTTAGGCTCGTCCTTTGCGTTTATCGGCTCTATGTTTGCGGCGTTTGCGGGCGGCGTATCAATGGCTCTCGGTTATTTAGGCCTTATTTTGGGCGCGGTTTTCGCGGGTCTTGTTTATGTGATTATCGCAATAATAGTTAAGTTTGCGGGAGTAGGCTGGATTAATAAGCTTATGCCCCCCGTTGTTATCGGTCCTACGGTTGCTATTATCGGTCTCTCCCTTGCGGGGAACGCGGTGGGCGACCTTCAGAAGGGCGGCGTTTTAGACGCCGAGGGCAACTCGGTTGCCAACGTTCTTCTCTGCGTGCTTATCGGTCTTATAACCCTTATTGTAACAATGCTCTGCTCAACCTACGGCAAAAAGAGCGCAAAGCTTATCCCCTTTATTTTGGGAATCCTTGCGGGCTATGCGGTTGCTCTCGTGTTCACGGTTATAGGTAATGCGGCGGATATTGACGCCTTAAAGCTTATCGACTTCGGCAAATTTTCCGCGCTCGTAGCAGGCGGTGTATCCCTTAATACCTTTATAAGCGTTCCCGATTTCACCTTCCTTACCGCCTTCGGCGGCTTTAAGGAGCTCAGCACCTCTTATGTCGGCACAATTGCGGTGGCATATATTCCCGTTGCGTTTGTTGTATTTGCGGAGCATATCGCCGACCACAAGAATATTTCAAGC
>CAMCIX010000227.1 GCA_945875045.1 uncultured Clostridia bacterium
TGCATATCGTCGGCAGCGTCAGATGTGTATAAGAGACAGATTATTCATTACCGTTCTCCTTAATTAATTCTTTATTATCGCCCTTAGCTTTGCGCTTCGGCTTCTCGGGTTTTCCTCAAGCTCTCTTTGGCTCGGTTCTACCGGTTTTTTAAAGGAAAGCCGTCCCGCGGGGGTTCTTCCGCAAACGCAAACGGGAAAATCGGGCGGACAGATACAGCCCGTTGTGTATTCCTTAAATTTCTGCTTAACAATCCTGTCCTCCAGCGAATGGAAGGTTATTACGGCAAGCACGCCGTCCTTTTTAAGCAGACCGAAGGCGCTGTCCAGCGCGCCGCCTAAGATATCAAGCTCGCCGTTTACCGCGATTCTTATCGCCTGAAAGCATTTGCGGGCAGGGTGTCCGTCTCTCCTCGCCGCGGCGGGAACCGAGGCGGCTATTATATCCGCCAGTCTAAGTGTTGTAAGAATAGGCTCCTTTTCGCGCTCGGAAACTATTCGATTTGCTATTTTATAGGCAAATTTTTCTTCGCCGTAATTCCTGAAAATGTCCGTAAGCTCCTGCACGGAATAAGTATTGACAATATCCGCCGCAGATAATCCGCTTTTGCTCATTCTCATATCCAGCGGAGCGTCCGCGCGGTAGGAAAAGCCGCGTTGGGCGCTGTCGAGCTGAAAAGAGGAAACTCCGAGGTCGAGCAGAACACCGTCAACGCCGTCTACTCCCTCCCCCGCAAGCACAGCCGCCATATCGCTGAAATTGCTTTCTATTACCTTTGCGGGATAGCCACTTAGTCTTTCGGTCGCTGTTTTCACCGCGTCGGGGTCGCGGTCAAGAGCGTACAAAAAGCCGTTTTTCAGTTTTTTCGCTATTTCCGACGAGTGTCCCGCACCGCCGGCAGTGCCGTCAACGTAAATTCCGTCAGGCTTAATATCCAGCGCCGATATTGCCTCATTAAGCAGTACCGACTTATGTTTAAATTCCATTAAAAGTTAAGCTCTTCCATAATATCGGCAATGGACTCGGGCGTGTACTTGGCGTTCTCCTCGTTCCAAAGCTCGGTATTCCAGATTTCAAGGTTGGTGTCCATTCCTATAATGTGGGCTTCGCCGTCAAGTCGGGCGTATTCACGCAAGGTGGGCGGAATAAGTATTCTTCCCTGCGAATCAAAATCCACGCTGAATGCGCCGTCGTACAAAAAACGCTTAACCGCGCTCGATTTGGTACTTGGAAGAGTACCGATTTTTTCAACCAGCCTGTCCCATTGCTCGGCAGAATAAACGCAAAGACAGCGTTTGCCGTAAATGCCGCGGCAAATCATAAAGCCTGTCCCCAGCTCCTCGCGGAGCTTTGCGGGAATGAAAACCCTGCCCTTTTTATCAATATTGTGCTGATAACCGCCAAAAAGCATGATTTCCACTCCCTTCTCTGCCACTTTAGTACACTTTAGTTGTTTTTAACTCCACTTCACACCACTATGATTGTATTATAAGGCGTAGAAAAGCAAAAATCAAGAGATTTTTTCAAGTTTACATAATTTTTTTTGATTATTTTTTTGCCGAACGATATATTGTGTTTTTTAAAAGCTTAAAGCACAAGAAAAATTCAAAAATCTTAAAAAAGACTTGATTTTATTGTCGGGATATAGTATAATACCAAAGTCAGCTATCCGCCGGTGTGATGGAATTGGCAGACGTAGTGGACTCAAAATCCACCGGTAGCGATACCGTGCCGGTTCGAGTCCGGCCACCGGCACCACGGAACTCCCAAACCTATATGGCTTGGGAGTTCTTTTTGTTTCGGTTGGGTCAAAAATTTCTATGAACCTATGATTTAGGCAGTTTCACGACATTCGCTTTTACACTTTTTTTCAAGCAACAAACGGTATTCTTTAGCTGTATGTGTGTAAAATACCGATTGCTCTTCCCCTTTAAGACAAAAAGAAAAGGCGACCTTGAAGGTCACCTTGACGGTTTTGTTGTCAACATCAATCCGTTCAATATAGCTTCTAAGCAATAGCTTTGTACGGTCTGTATTATCTGGATTTTTCATATACGATTTTAGCTCTTTGATTTTATTCTCAACCTCCGCTGTTGTTATCCTGATTTCTTTTCGTTTAGACTGTTCAGCTTCAATTATTGCCTGATATTCGCTTATTTGCCGCTCTACATCCTCCAGCTTTTCGGTTATGACTTTGTTATAGCCCGTTTCCGCAAGCGTTTCCACAAGGTTTGAGCGTACTGTTTTCAAACCGCTCAAAGCATTTTTGGCATTTACGGCTTGCTCGTTATCAGAGTTCAGCATTTCGGATATTTTATTATTGACTTGCTCAGTAATAATTTCAACGATACCGCTATTAAAAAAGTGTTCTGCAAGAGAGTCAATCACGAAGCTTTCGAGAAACTCTGCCTTTATCTCTCGGCATCCGCATTTTAATTGGTTGCTCTGTTTATTGCACCTGTAAACATTATACGGCTTTCCCCCGCCCTTTCTGTGTGTTCCGTGAAATTTTGCCCCACACTCTCCGCAGTATATTAGCCCTGAAAGCAGATAATCGTACTTTGCGTTAGTGCTTGTTTTTGCCGTTAGCTTTCGTGAAGCATTAGCACGCTCCCACAAATCCTTTGATACTATTGCAGGTATAGCGTTCTCGATTCTTATAACCTCGCTTTCATCCTTGTATTTGTGCATATTACGCTTTCGCTTGCTGTTTCGCTTTGCGGTTTGATTGAAGAGGTAAGTACCCTTATATCGCTCGTTTCGCATTAGGTCGTAAATAGAATTTTTCCCGAAAGGGTTTCCTCTTTTAGTTTTATAACCTTTTGCGTTAAGCTCTTTGATAATAGTATTATAACCGTAGCCCTTAGCAGCCATTTCAAATATTTCACGAACGATTAACGCTTCGGCTTCATTTATTATGTATTCGCCGTTTATAATGTCATAACCCAACGGTGGTTTACCTCCGTTAAACATTGATTTATAAGCCCGCTCTTTCATACCTTTCATTACTTCTTTTGAAAGATTTCTCACATATCGTTGGTTTAATAAAGCGTTGATTCCAAACATAAAATCATCGCCCGAAAAATTCTCTTCAGTAGAAATTAATTCTATATTATTGTCTGAAAAAAATTGTTGATACTGAAAGCTGTCGACAATATTTCTTGAAAATCTGTCAAGTTTATGAACAATTACGGCTGTAAAATCATAATTTCCTGATTCGATTGTTTTAATTAAGCGTTGAAAATCAGGTCTGTTATCTGTCTGTCCGCTATATGCACCTGTCTCTTATACACATCTCCGAGCCCACGAGACCTCTCTACATC
>CAMCIX010000228.1 GCA_945875045.1 uncultured Clostridia bacterium
AAATTAAGCTTTTTGTTTCTAACAATGATCTCGCATATTCTTTGACCCGAGCCAAAAATGCCGATATTAAAACCGCAGTTTGCGTAAAAAAAGGCGTTTCCCAGGAGGAATTTGAGCAAAAACTCATTTCCCTTTTAGAGGAAAACGGTATAGAGCTTGTTATTTTAGCGGGCTTTATGTGCATTTTGAGTGAGAATTTTACCTCCCGCTATCCAAGGCGCATTATTAATGTTCACCCCTCCCTTATCCCCTCCTTTTGCGGCAAGGGCTTTTACGGTCTTCACGTGCACGAGGCGGCGCTAAGCTACGGCGTAAAGGTGACGGGCGCGACGGTGCATTTTGTAAACGAAATACCCGACGGCGGCGAGATTATAATGCAAAAAGCGGTTTACATAGAGGACGGCGACACCCCCGAGACCCTGCAAAAACGGGTTATGGAAAACGCGGAATGGGAGATTCTTCCCCTTTCTACCGAAAAGGTTTGCAGTGAAATATTAAAGGAGAATTAGTGTGAATATTTATACGATAAATGACATCGGCGAGCTTATTAAGGATAACGCTTATGTTGGCAGAGGAATTGTTATCGGCACTACAGAGGACGGAACTAAAGCAGCGGCGGCTTACTTTATTATGGGCAGAAGCGAAAACAGCCGCAACAGGGTTTTCACCGAAAAGGACGGCGAGATTAAAACCGAGCCCTTTGACGTTTCAAAGGTAGAAGACCCCTCCCTAATAATCTACAACGCGGTTAGAAAATTAGGCGACAGCCTTATTGTAACAAACGGCGACCAGACCGATACAATTTATGATTTAATGAGCAAGGGTATGTCCTTTAAAGAATCCCTTGAAACCCGTGAATTTGAACCCGACGCCCCCAATTTAACCCCTCGTATAAGCGGTATTTTAAACTTTGAGGACGGCGCCTTTTCCTATGAAATGAGCATTTTAAAGAGCATTGACCCTGAGGGCTCGGACTGCTGCCGCTATACATTTTCATATCCCTCTAAGGCGGGACTTGGTCATTTTATCCACACCTATGTCTGCGACGGCAACCCGATTCCGACATTTCAGGGCGAGCCTGAGCGCGTAAAAATCCCCGACAGTATTGACGAATTTACCGAAACGCTTTGGAATAACCTAAATGCGGATAATAAAATTTCCCTTTACGTCCGCTATACCGACCTTACCACAGGCGAGTTTGAGCAGAGACTCATAAACAAAAACAAGTAAGGAGTTTTTTAGAATGCCCGATAACAAGGATATTTATATTTCGCCCTTTTCCACCCGCTACGCCTCTAAGGAAATGCAGCACGTTTTTTCGGAAAACTTTAAATTTAGAACTTGGAGACGGCTTTGGATTGCCCTTGCAAGAGCCGAAAAGCAGTTAGGGCTTGACATTACCGACGAGCAGATTGCCGAGATGGAAGCGCACAAGGACGATATTAACTATGATGTCGCCGAGGAGCGCGAAAAGCTGGTTCGGCACGACGTTATGTCCCATGTTTACGCTTTCGGTAAACAGTGTCCTAAAGCCGAGCCTATCATTCATTTGGGGGCTACAAGCTGTTACGTAGGCGACAATACCGACGTTATTATTTTAAGGGAAGCGTCAAGCATAATTCAGAAAAAGGCGGCGCAGGTGCTTAAAAATCTTTCGGAGTTTGCGATTAAATATAGGTCTCTCCCCTGCCTTGCCTACACCCATTTACAGCCCGCACAGCTAACCACAGTCGGCAAGCGCGCCACCCTTTGGATGTATGAGCTGTCACAGGATATCGACAACCTCGATTATCAGCTCTCAAGGCTCAAGCTTTTAGGCTCTAAGGGTACTACAGGCACTCAGGCAAGCTTTATGGAGCTTTTTTCGGGCGACGAGGAAAAGGTCAAAAAGCTTGAAGAGCTTATTGCCAAGGAAATGAACTTTGACTCTTGCGTTCCTGTTTCGGGTCAGACCTATTCAAGAAAGGTCGATTCCTACTTCTTATCCGTACTTTCGGGCTTTGCGCAGAGCGCCTACAAATTCTCTAACGATATGCGGCTTTTGCAGTCCTTTGAGGAAATGGAGGAGCCTTTTGAAAAGAGCCAGATTGGCTCCTCCGCAATGCCCTATAAGCGCAATCCTATGCGCTGTGAGCGCATTTCCTCCCTTGCGCGTTATGTAATTGCCGATTCGGTAAACCCTGCTATGACCGCAGGAACTCAATGGTTTGAGCGCACCCTTGACGACAGCGCAAACAAGCGTATCTCGGTTGCCGAAGCCTTTTTGGCGGTTGACTCGATACTTAATATTTATATAAATGTCACTTCGGGGCTTGTGGTCTACGAAAACGTAATCAAAAGAAGAGTTATGGAAAAGCTCCCCTTTATGGCGACCGAAAATATTATGATGGAATCTGTAAAGCGGGGCGGCGACCGTCAGGAGCTGCACGAAATTATCCGCGTTTATTCCCACGAGGCGGCGGCGGGCGTAAAGCTAAGAGGCGAAGCCAACAACCTTATCGACCGCATAGCGGCAGACGAGCGAATCCCCCTTACTAAGGAAGAAATATTAAAGGAATTAGACCCCTCAAAGTATATCGGCAGAAGCGCGTCGCAAACAGAGGAATTTGTGGAAACGGTTGTAAACCCGATACTTGAAAAGCACTACACCGAGCCTGTAAAAGCGGTGCTTAATGTATAAAAGGAGCAAAAATATGAAAGAATTTGAACTGAAATACGGCTGTAACCCCAACCAAAAGCCGGCTAAAATCTTTATGGCGGACGGAAATGAGCTTCCGATAAAGATATTAAACGGCAAGCCGGGTTATATTAATTTTCTTGACGCATTTAATTCTTGGCAGCTGGTAAAGGAGCTTAAGGAGGCTTTGGGTCTTCCTGCGGTTACCTCTTTCAAGCACGTAAGCCCCACAAGCGCGGCGGTGGGTATTCCCCTGCCCGAAAAGCTTAAAAAGGCTTGCTTTGTAGACGATATAGAAAATCTTGACGACTCCCCCCTTGCTTGTGCCTATGCAAGGGCGCGCGGCACCGACCGTATGTGCTCTTTCGGAGACTGGGTCGCTTTGTCCGACGTTTGCGACGTTCCGACCGCTCTTTTAATAAAGCGCGAGGTGTCCGACGGCATTATCGCTCCCGGCTATGAACCCGAGGCTCTCGAAATTTTGAAGTCAAAGCGTAACGGCAATTACAACATAGTTGAAATCGACCCCAATTACGTTCCCGCCCCCGTGGAGCATAAGCAGGTTTACGGCATCACCTTTGAGCAGGGACGAAACCTGTCTCTTATACACATCTGACGCTGCCGACGATATGCAGTGTGTAGA
>CAMCIX010000229.1 GCA_945875045.1 uncultured Clostridia bacterium
TACACACTGCATATCGTCGGCAGCGTCAGATGTGTATAAGAGACAGTCGTAATGCACTGGGTGTTCCTCATTCTTTCCCATTATTCCCAAGTATCTCAAATCCCTTTATTTCCTTATATTCCAAGCCTTTTCACTGTTAGTAAGTGCACTGGTAACCCATAAGCTTATTACAGTAATGAACGAAGAAAAAGAGGGAGAAAAAGAGAAAATCTCGCAATTCCCAATTAGTTCTCATACTGCCAGAGCACTCTGCCCTGACTCTGAGATAATGAGAGAAAAAAGGATAGAGCGAGAAGGAAAAAGGTACGGGCAGAGTTGAGGGAAAAAGAAAAATATTGAGAAAAAAGGAGAATACGGGGAATTGCCCTTTTGAGAATATTGGGTTTTACCTCGTAATATCACACCCTTAAAAAAGCCTGTAAATAAAGGCTTTTTGCCGTGCTTGTGACCTTTGTGGTAACAAAATGGCAACATTATTTGAATTATTGTAAAAGTAAATAGCTAACTGATTTTTTGAGAAGTCAGTTAGCTCTTTTTCTTATGCTTGTATTTAATTGTTTTTCAGTCGGTCTTTGAAAGCATTATAGAACTGAGATAATCTGTATCAAATCATATTTCAAGGTATTATTTATAAGAAAAATTAAAAAGATAAAGTAAACGGTAGATTTTTTTTGAAAGATATGATATACTACTTGTAAAATGAGGGAGTTTATTATATTGTCGGGTGAAACAATATAATAACACCGAATTGCTTAAATACTTTTTGATTTAAAGCATATAATCTAAGCGTTTGCCGGAAACGGCGGAGGTGTAATATGGACGACGATAAGGATTTATTCAGCTACGATACTTCGGGCAATTTGGAGGAGACGGGGGAGGCAAGCTTCGACCTTAACAGCTTTTCCTCACGCCCGGAAAGAACCGAAAGCCTAAAAAGCTCCAAAAAGGGAAAAAAATCAAAAGGCAGGAAAAAGGGCGGTCAAAAGGAACGTATTTTAAGAGTGGTTCTTACCCTGTTTCTTGTTGGACTTATTACGGTGAGCATAATTGTGTCCGCCTTTTTGCTTTACGCCTTTACTATGGTTGACGGTACGATGGAGGAAAACCTCGATGACCTGAAGCTCAACTTTACAACTACCATTTATTTGGACGACGGGAGCGGAAATTACACCGAGTATCAACGTCTGCACGGTGAATTTAACCGTATCTGGGTATCCTATGACCCTCAAAAGGCTAAGGAAAAGGCGGAAGGCTATGAGGGAATACCGCAGAATCTTGTAAACGCACTTGTTGCGATTGAGGACAAGCGTTTCTTTGAGCATCAGGGGGTTGACTGGAAGCGTACCTTCAGCGCCTTTGCAAATATGTTTTTGCATTTTTATGACACAAATCAGGGCGGCTCGACCATTACCCAACAGCTGGTTAAAAACCTGACGGGGGACACTTCTCAAAGACCCAGCCGTAAAATACGCGAAATTATGCGCGCAAGGTATCTTGAAACCCATTATGCAAAGGATACTATAATAGAGTGCTATTTAAACACCATTGCAATGGGTCACGGCACCTACGGAGTTGAGGTGGCGGCAAACTATTATTTCGGCAAGAGCGTTAAGGATTTAACCCTTGCGGAGTGCGCCTGCCTTGCTTCCATCACTAAGAGTCCCAGCAATTACGCGCCCGACGATAATCCCGAAAATAACCTAAAGCGCCGTACAACCGTGCTTTACGAGATGTACGACCAGGGGTATATTACAAAGGAGGAGTATGAGGCGGCAAAGGCCGAGGAAATAAATATTATTGCCTCAAAGGATGAGCTTAACGAAGCCGAAATAAACTCCTACTTTGTGGACGCGCTTATTTTACAGGTGGTAGACGATTTGTGCGAAAAATACGGCTATGAGGAAAAGCGCGCGAAAAATATGTTTTACAGCAACGGCTACAGGATTTACGCTACCCTTGACCCCAAGATTCAATCGGCTCTCGAGGAGGTATTTTCCGATTCGGCAACCTACGGCATAAAGGGTAAGGACGGAGCAACCCTCCAAGGCTCTATGACTGTTATGGATTACAGCGGTCACGTTAGGGGTCTTGTCGGCGGAATCGGTGAAAAGACGGGAAATCTTGTACTTAACCGCGCGACCGACGCTAAGCGACAGCCGGGCTCTACCATGAAGCCTATCGCCGCGTATGCTCCCGCGATTGAACAGGATTTGATTCACTATTCAAGTATTGTAAACGATACCAAAACCAATTATAACGGCTGGACCCCTGTTAACTGGTATAAATCTTATTGGGGGAATATTACGGTGCAGTACGCGCTGGAGCGTTCGGTCAATACCATTCCCGTTTATCTTGTAAATAAAATGGGAACACAGACCTCCTACGATTTTCTTACGAAAACCCTCGGAATAACCACCCTTACCGCGGAAGACGTGAACCTGTCCCCCTTAGGTATGGGCGGAACAAACGGCGGTATTACTACAATGGAATCCGCCGCGGCTTATGCGATATTCGGCAATTTAGGTCAGTATCACGCCCCGACCCTTTACACAAAGGTGACCGACCAGCACGGCGAGACGGTGCTTGAATACAACGGCGCGCCTACCATGGCGATAAGCGAGGATACCGCGACGGTTATGAACCGGCTTTTGCAGACGGTTGTTTACGGAGGCAACGGTACAGGTAAGGGTGCCGCGGGATATATCAAGAATATGAAGATTTACGCTAAAACAGGTACGTCGAACAACTCAAACGACCTGTGGTTTGTCGGCGGCTCGCCTTATTACGTGGGCTCCTGCTGGTGCGGCTACGACCAACAGCAAAACATTTCAAACAGTGCGATTGCGCTTAAAATGTGGGGCGCGGTTATGTCTAAAATTCATTCGGGTCTTGAAGCCAAGGAATTTGAAAGCAGCGCCTACGCTACAGAGCGTTACTACTGCACCTCGACGGGAAATCTCGCCACCTCCGCCTGCCCCTCAAAGGCTATAGGCTGGTACAAAAAGAGCAATACGCCAGGATATTGCAAAGAGCACGGAGGCTCTGCGCTCGGCACGGTGGACGAGGTGAAAAAGGAAGAGGAGAAGAAGCAACAGGAAAGCGAGTCTTCGGCTTCTTTGTCGTCTGAGTCAGACTCCTCACAGAGCGAGTAAATATTTGTTTTAGAAAACGGATAGTATTTAAAATGCTTAGAGTTTGTTTGCGTTCATGCCGCGCAGGCACCCCATTTCTGTTCGGACAGAAATGGGGGAAAGAGCCGTCGGGAACCCTTTCGATCGGGTTCCCGAACCCTCCTGAACGACAAAAGGG
>CAMCIX010000230.1 GCA_945875045.1 uncultured Clostridia bacterium
ACGGCATACGAGATGTAGAGAGGTCTCGTGGGCTCGGAGATGTTATAAGAGACAGTAATATCACCTGTTTTGATGTTTCCGACCGACTCATTGCTTGTAGGCAAAGCAAACGGCAAATAGTTATATTTCTCGTTCCCGTTCAACTCCTGCATTATTAGAGTCATAGGTAACTTTTCTAGCAGTGCGCGGGCAGCCTGTGTGTCATAAAGCGTTGCTGTAAATTCTTTACCGTTTATCCGTAATTTCAGCGTTGGCATATCCGCTTTTTCCTCTGTCATAATAGTGCTGGTTTCTCTTTTTTCGGTTTCCGACGCTCTTGAAGATTGCTCTTTATTATCGTGGACAGTACAAGAGCAAAGCGTCAACAGTAAAACAGAAACCACAATAAGAATAAAGCATCGACCGATATTAAACCTGTTTACCGAGCTCATAAACATGTTTCAACAACTCCGTATGCTTTTCAGCTTCCCCTGCATCATTGAGTCCAACGCCGCGAACAACTCCGGCTAAGCGTGATTTTGGGAAGCAATCAATCCAGCCCTGCATTCCTTTGACTGCACCGTCCATTGCACTTTCTTCCTCCTCTGCGGCAGTAGTAAGCAGATATACATCACGAAAAGCATAATCGGAAGGATAAAGCGGATTAAGGCGATCAAGAAGTGTTTTCATCTGACCGCACATTTCGTAATAGTATATCGGAGTGGCAAAAACAAGAACATCTGCGTTTTTGACCTGATCGGCGATTTGGGCGGCATCGTCTGATATAACGCATTTTTGCGTTTTTTGACAGGCAAGACAGCCGACACAAAAACCAATCTTCTTTCCGGCAAGAGATATGTATTCAACTTCGTTGCCCGCCGTTTTTGCACCCTTTTCAAATTCTTTTGCAAGTATATCCGAATTGCTGTTTTTACGCAAACTTGCGGAAATAATAACAACCTTTTTCACCAAGATTACCTCATACTTTCTTTCAGAATTGATTTGATTTCGTCTTTGGTCAGCACCTTGTAACCGCCGTCCATCACAAAGGTTCCCTCTGTGATGCCGTCAATCATATCTTCGGTTACACCAAGGTCGGTGATATTCATAACCAAGCCGATTTCCTTCATCCAGTTTTCCATTTCTGCAAGACCGTCAAGAGCCACTTCTTCATCGGTTTTACCGTTCGGCTGAACATTCCAGACATTTACGGCAAATCTTTTGAATTTTTCAAGACCGTAAGGCATAATGTATCTGTAATACGGCAGAGAAACCGCGGCAAGTGTCATACCGTGAGTGGCATCGGTATAAGCACCTACCGACTGACCGAGCATATGAACCATCCAGTCGGTTGTTTTTCCTTTAGCAACAAGTGTATTCAGTGCCCAAGTAGCCGCCCACATAATATTGCTTCTTGCCTCATAATCGGTTGGGTTTTCTACAGCTATGTGCGAGGAATGAACCACCGATTTCATCAGACCTTCCATAATATAATCGGAGGTGTTATCATCCTCACCGGAGAAATACTGCTCGCATATGTGATTAAAAATATCATAAATACCTGCTACCATTTGATATTTCGGTAAGGTATAGGTGTAAACGGGGTTGAGAATCGAGAATTTCGGGAATACATTATCGCCGAACACATGGCCGATCTTGAGCTTCTGCCTATGATTGGTTATAACCGCACCGCCGTTCATTTCGCTGCCGGTGCCAACCATAGTGAGCACACAGCCAACGGGAACGATCTCGTTATCCACATCTTCCATACGCAGATAGTACCTATCCCACGGATCTTCTTTGCAGTGAACAGAAACCGATACCGCTTTTGCGTAGTCGCAGACGCTTCCGCCGCCTACAGCGAGAATAAAATCTGCCTTTCCGGCTCTCGCACGTTCACAGCCCTCATATAGCTTCTCTACCGTAGGATTAGGCATAACACCTGCATCCTCAATGATGGTTTTACCGCAGTCATTAAGTATTGCGACTACCTTGTCGTAAATACCGTTTTTCTTAATAGAACCGCCGCCGTAAACAAGCAGTACATTCTTTCCGTATTTCTGTAGCTCTGTACTGAGATTATCCAGCGCATCTTCACCGAAATACAATTTTGTGGGGTTTGAGTAGCTAAAATTTCCTAACATATAAAAGCCTCCTGTTGACCGAATTGTTTGAAAGTGGTATAATACCTTCAATGATATTATACTACTTAAAGTGAACTTTAAGTCAATACCTTTTTTATGAGTTCAAAAAAATATTCGAGGGGAACATTATGGTATTTACGATTGGTGAAATGGCAAAAAAGTTAGGTGTTGCGGCATCCACATTGCGATATTACGATAAAGAGGGCTTGTTTCCGTTTATGGAGCGTTCCGAAGGCGGTATTCGTGTTTTTAAGGAAAGCAATTATGAATTTCTCAAAATTATTAATTGCCTGAAGGCTACCGGAATGCAAATCAAGGACATCAAAAATTTCATTGAGCTTGTACTGCAGGGAGATGAAAGTATAGATGCTCGGCTTGAAATCTTTCAGAAACGGAAATTAGAAGTGGAGAAGCAAATAAGCGAACTACAGGAAGCGTTGGAAACGGTAAAATTCAAATGCTGGTACTATGAAACAGCCAAACGTGCGGGCTCAACAGCTATTTGTGACAATTTGCGTGATGATGAACTACCGGAGGATATGCGCAGAATAAGAGCAAAATTACGCAGAGAAGATACTTTTTAACAAACAACGGCGGCAAGGATTTTTTGTCCTTGCTGCCGTGCGTGCTTTATGCCGACTGCTCTGCTTTCAGCCGTTCTTTTTCCGCCTTGATTTGCGCCTTGACCTCTGCAATCATTTCCGCGAGCTTTTCTTCACATTCTTCTCTTGTTTTCGCATAGATGTTGTGGCTTTCCCGCTTGCCGTACGCATTCGTCGGTGTGTACCGTCCCTCATAGAGGTGGTCGTTTATCATGGTGACACAGCCCGTCCCCTGCTTGCGTGTTTTGGGCTTGTACGGCGTGAATTCGACCGGGACGGTATCTTTCCTTTCATCGCGCTCTTCTGTCGGCATACGGGCGTCTGTACCGCCGATTTTTCGGTCAATATGCACCGCCGCCTGCCTTTGCATGGTATCGGTGATATGGGTGTAAATATCCAGCGTAAAGCTGGCGTTGGTATGCCCGAGAATACCCGAAAGGGTTTTCGCATCCACACCTCCCGCCGGTGCGTGAGTGGCAAAGGTGTGCCGCAGATCGTGGAATCGTATCATCGGCAAGCCTTCTTGTCTTAGGATCTGTCTCTTATACACATCTCCGAGCCCACGAGACCTCTCTACATC
>CAMCIX010000231.1 GCA_945875045.1 uncultured Clostridia bacterium
TACACACTGCATATCGTCGGCAGCGTCAGATGTGTATAAGAGACAGTTATGAAGGCGATTATAGGAAAGCCCGCTTTTTTCAGGTTTACATTCGCGGTGTAGGATTCAAGTATCCCCTCGCGCTCAAGCTTTTCAATCCTCGCCGCTGTGGCAGGGGAGGACAAAAAAACCTGCTCAGCCAACAGCTTTAGGGGCATACGGGCATTTTTTTGCAGTAGGGTTATTATTTTTAGGTCAATAGCGTCCATAAGTCGCGCCTCTTTCAATATAAACTTAATTAAATAATAAATCAATCGGCGCGTAAAGTCAATTAAAAAATGCGGTGATACAAGATGTCAGATAAAACTGTTATTAACGAATTTGAAAAAAGCTGTTGCTTTACGGGCTACAGACCCGAAAAATTTCCCTTTAGGCTGGACAGGCGCTCTCCCGACTTTACCGCCTTTGAAAACAGGCTTATTGATACGGTTTTTTCTCTCCCAGACGAGGAGTGCTTTACCTTTTACAGCGGTATGGCTATGGGGTTTGATATTGTCGCGGCGGAGGCTGTGCTCCTCTTAAAAAAGCGTTTGCCCGCCGTGCGGCTTATCTGTGCTCTGCCCTTTGCTTCGCAGGGGACAGGCTTTCCCGCGCCGTGGCGGGAACGTCACGAAAAAATTTTATACAGCGCGGACGAGGTTATAAAGGTTTCCGAGGAGTATTTCACCGGTTGTTACGCCCGCCGCAATACCTTTATGGTAGATAACAGCGATTATGTTGTGACCTGGTTTGACGGCAAGCGCGGCGGGACCGAAAACACCCTTAAATACGCCGCAAAAAAACGCCGCCATATTATCAACCTTAACGACGGCTTTAATGATTACGGCGGCGGCTTTCAGGTAAGCCTATCACTATAAAAAAATTATTCGTAAAAATCGTTCTTTTCCTCGTAATCGTAATTTTTAAAAACATTAAGGGTTCCGCTGTTGTCGAGAATAGCGAGGAATAC
Source organism: uncultured Clostridia bacterium (assembly GCA_945875045.1). Taxonomy (GTDB): domain Bacteria; phylum Bacillota; class Clostridia; order Oscillospirales; family Acutalibacteraceae; genus UBA737. The sequence goes on from CAMCIX010000231.1 coordinate 989, forward strand.
CTCGGACGGTGATTTTATTCCCTGCACCTTCAGCTCGTTATTAAGCCAGTTCAGGTCTCTGCCCGCGTAGCTGAGATTTTTTTCGAGAATTTGACCGTCCATAATCACGTTGAAAAACACCGCCTCGGCGTTAGGTACTAAGTTCAAATCCTCGGGCGTTGCGGGGCGCTTTGCGGCGTAGGGCATAAAGCTTATTTTGCCGCTCGCCTCCATAATCGCGGTATCTATGGAGGACAGGTCAAAATATCCGCAAAGCCGTGCCTGCATTAAAAATTCGTTAAGGTCAAGGCGGGATTTTTTAAAGTTTTTTCTGTAAAGCCTTCCGCCGTGCATTAATACCACCGAATGACCGAAAAGCAGGCGGCGGAGCTTTATTCTTTTTGAAACAAGTATCGAAATTCCCAAAGAGATAAACGCGTACACGCACATTGCAATAAGCGGTCTTTCGGGGGTTTCAAGCTCGGTTGCCATTTCGGCGGCAATCGAGCCTATTGTGATGCTTACAATATAGTCGAACATAGTAAGCTCGGACAATTGCTTGTTTCCGATTAATTTTGTTAACAAAAATAACACAATCATCGAAACTAAAGATGTTATAATAACCGTAATGTAATCCATATTGATACCTCAAATCACTTTATATACTTAATATACATTATTTTCTTTTTGTTATACATAGAATTTCACTATATCGGTATTGACAAATTTACAGTATTGCTGTATAATTGTATACATTAATACATAATCGGGTGAGAACAATGTTTGAGCTTTCAAACAAAACTAATTTACTTGAGCAGGATAACTACAAATACGACCTACAGGACGTTGACGAGCCGAATCTGTACCGTGATTTTTATACCTACGAGGATGTTCCGCGTGTGGCGTTCAACCACCGCAGAGTGCCGCTCGGTATGCCAAAGGATATTTGGATTACGGATACCTCCCTGCGCGACGGTCAGCAGTCGGTCGAGCCGTATACGGTAGATCAGATTGTAGAGCTTTATAAGCTTATGTCGAAGCTTGGCGGACCTTACGGTATTATTCGTCAGACCGAGTTTTTTGTTTACAGCAAAAAGGATAGGGAAGCTATAGAAAGGTGTCAGCAATTAGGGCTTAAATTTCCTGAAATAACAACCTGGATAAGGGCAAATAAGCAGGATTTCAAGCTTGTTAAGGATTTGGGTATTAGGGAAACGGGAATTTTGGTCTCCTGTAGTGACTACCATATTTTTAAAAAGCTTAAAATGAAACGCTCCGAGGCTATGAAGACCTATCTCGAGGCGGTTTACGAGGCGTTTGAGGCGGGGGTTATGCCGCGCTGTCACCTTGAAGATATTACAAGGGCGGATTTTTACGGCTTTGTAGTACCCTTTGTAAACGAGCTCATGAAGATGTCGGCGGACGCTAAAATCCCCGTAAGAATAAGGGCGTGCGATACTATGGGCTACGGCGTTCCGTACCCCGAGGTGGCTCTGCCGAGAAGCGTTCCGGGAATTATTTACGGATTACAGCACTATTCGGACGTTCCGAGTGAAATGCTCGAATGGCACGGTCATAACGATTTCTACAAGGCGGTTGCAAACGCGTCTACAGCCTGGCTTTACGGCGCGTCGGCGGTCAACTGCTCCCTTTTGGGAATAGGGGAGCGCACGGGTAACGTTCCGCTTGAGGCTATGGTTATGGAGTACGCGTCGCTTCGCGGCTCGCTTGACGGTATGGACACCACGGCGATTACCGAAATAGCCGAGTATTTCAAGAATGAAATGGGCTATGAGATTCCGCCTATGACCCCCTTTGTCGGCAAAAACTTTAACGTTACAAGGGCGGGAATCCACGCCGACGGACTTTTAAAGGACGAGGAGATTTACAATATTTTCGATACCGAGAAAATTTTAAACCGTCCCGCCTCGGTTTCCATAAGCAAAACAAGCGGACTTGCGGGAATCGCCTATTGGATTAATCATAATTACAACCTCTCAAAGGATGAGCAGATTGATAAAAAAGACCCGCTTGTTATGAGCCTCAAGGAATGGATTGATTCAGAATACGAGCAGGGAAGACAGACAGCTATCTCAAACGGCGAGCTTGAAAAGCATATCGAGGAGCTGTCGGGCGGCAAATTTAAAATGCTTTAAGGAGGGGTAGGAATGATTGAGCATAAGACAATATCGCTTGCCGATCAGGTTTTTGAGCATCTTGAAAACGATATTTTAAGCGGCAAATATCAGCGCGGCGAAATTCTTACCGAAAGCAAGCTGAGTGCCCAGCTGGGAGTCAGCCGCACCCCGATAAGAGAGGCTTTAAGGCGG